>JBCDLV010000005.1:0-31389 GCA_038744895.1 Bacteroidota bacterium
ATTCGTAATGAGCAGGTCGTCGGTTCAAATCCGACCGTTGGCTCCGACGCCCTCCCTGGTCTGCCAGAAAGGGCGTTCGTCGTTTACGCCCCGCTGGCGCCCAGTCCCCGCCAGCGGGTACGAGTACGTCTGCGCCAGTGCCGACTCACTCTGCTCCGAAGGCCGCGCCGAGCGCCTCCGCGCCGCCCACGACGGGCAGCTCCAGCGAGACCGCGTCCAGGTCCACCGTCAACTCGGTGCCGGGCTGGGGCCAGAGCGTGAACTCGCGGTCACTGGAGAACACCAACAGCCCGAGCTGCTGGCCCGGCGCCAGGATCTGGTCGTCTGGCTGGAGGTCGTACGCCATCTCCACGAACGCGCCGGGCGTCAGTGGCCCGCTGGCGTCCGGTGTGCCCTGGACGGAGGTCACGTAGTTCTGGGGATCGGCCCAGCCGCGCGTCACGATGCCGCCGCGGGCTCGGCGGCCGTCGGTCCACGGAAGCGAGACGAGCCAGACGGAGAGGTTCGCCGCTGGCCGGTCGGCAGCTACTCGGAGCCGGATGCGGGCCGTGCCCGACAGGTGGAGCGGCGCGCGGAGCGTGGGCGTCGTGAACAGCAGGCGGTGCTCGGTCAACTCGGCACCCGAGAGCGCCCGGCCCGAGAACGAGACGTTGTCCACGATCACCGCGGTGCCCTGGCCCGGCGCGTCCGTCGCGGTCAGACGGCCGACGCTGTTCATCCCGCTGGCGCCCTCGCCGGCCACCGGGTAGAGCGTCACCGGCGCGGCGTCCGGGTTGGGGTAGGCCGCGTAGGGCGTCGGGTCGAGGCGGTCGTCGCCTTCGCGCACGATCCAGGCGGCGGGATCGTCCTCGACGCCGTTGTCGACGTCGTAGAGGTAGCGCGTAAACCAGCGGTTCATCCGCTCCAGCGGTGGCGGGCCGCCGTGGCCGCCCTGGTGGTAGTACACCTGGACCGGTACGCCGCGCGCCTCCAGCGCCTCGACGATGCGGACGCTATGCTCCGGCATCACATTCCAGTCGTTGAAGGCATGCGCCATGAGGGTCGCCGCGCGGACGCCGTCGATGGCGTTCAGGTAGTCGCGGCCGGCCCAGAAGGCGTTGGAATCGCCGGACAGGCGGTCGAGGTTGGGCGTCAGCTCGCCGTCGCGGACCGTGGCGTTGCAGGTCTCGCGGAGGTCCGAGTCGCGGCTGTGGATGTAGTCGTACAGCACGTCGATGTCCTCGCCGAGGTAGCCGCCAGGGTTGCGAACGAGCCCGTTCGACCGGTAGTAGTGGTAGTACGACGTGTTGGGGGCCACCGGGATGATGGCCTCCAGCCCCTCGACGCCGGTCGTGGCGGCCGCCAGCGGGAGCGTGCCGTTGAACGAGGTGCCAGTCATGCCCACCTTGCCGGTACTCCAGTCGGCCACGACGGGCTCGCCGCCGCGCGGCGCCGTGTAGGCCTCGGCGCGGCCGTTGAGCCAGTCGATCACGGCCTTCGGTGCGAGCGACTCGTTGCTGCCGCCGACCGTCGGGCAGCCCTCCGAAAGTCCCGTCCCGGGCGACTCCGAGTGGACCACGGCGAAGCCGCGCGGCACCCAGGTCTCGACGTGGCTGTTCGAGATGCCGGGCCGAGTGCGCAGCGTGACCTCCGGGCCGACGGTCCGCGCAGGCGGCTCCTCGCCGATCTCGTGCCGCACGTCCCAGAAGAGCCCCGGGACGCTGCCCGCGACGCCGGAGTAGTACGGGCTGGTCTCGTAGACGACGGGGACGCGAAGCCCTTCCGTCTCGGTCTGCACTGGGCGCACGACGGCCGCGTGGACGCGGTCGAGGCGTCCGTCGCCGTCGGAGTCGAACTCGGTCTCGACCCAGACCTGCTCCCGCACCCAGGCGTCCGCGTCCTCGAACTCGGGGACGACCTGGGCCTGCCCGTCTTGGAACCGAGGGCCGGCTTGCCCGCTGGCGGGCATGACGAGGAGGGGAGCGAGGGCGACGGCGAGCAGACGCATGAAGCGGGCGGTTGGGTCCCGGACGTTAACGACGCGCCGATTCCCGGAGGTCGGGTCCGCGGTCATCCCCGCAGGCGGGCGCCGGCAGGCCGCGCTACCGCGCGATGGTTAGGCGCCGAGAGACCACCCCTGCTGGCGTCTGGACCCGAGCCACGTAGACGCCCGCCGCCAGCCCGCTGGCGTCGAGAGGAACCGCGCTGACGCCGGCCGCGACCTCCAGCGTCCACGTCCTGGCCTGCCGGCCCAGTACATCGTACAAGCTGATGTTCGCGTTGCCCGCGCTCGACGTGCGGACCTCCAGGCTGGCCGTCGAGCGGATCGGGTGCGGTACCACGCGCACGATCTCGACGCCGTCGCCAGCGGGGGCATCCGACATCGATGTCGACGTGCGCTCGGCCAGATCCACCACGACCGGGAGGTGGTCCGAGGTGATCGTGCCGGACGGGTCGCGTCCGGCGGCATCGTTGCGCTCCAGTCCGAGCGCGTCCAATTCCGCCCCGGTCAGGCCGGGTGTGTAGAGCACGAACTCTCGTCCAGCCGTCAGGGCAGCGTCCGAGTAGGCGAGGTAGTCTAGGCGTCCCGGCGTGAACGAGCTGCCCACGTTGCGCCAGGTGAACAGGGTCGGCAGGCCGGTCGCCGGAGCGGGGGAGACCGCCAGCGGGGTGCCGTCCAGGTCGGGGGGCGCGTCGGGGCCGAACCGGCCCTCGTCCAGGATGTCGCCCTCGAACAGCGTCGCCAGCTGGCGCGCGTCGCCGACGAAGTTCATGTCGCCCGCGACCACGAGCGGCGCGTCGGCGGGGATGGTGCCATCGGCGCGGCGGTCGCGGATCGCGGCGATCATGGCGTCGACCTCCTCCTGGCGCCCGTCGTCGTTGGTGCAGCACGGCGGGTGGAGGCCCGCCACGATCCAGTCGGGGCCGCCCTGCGGCGAGGTGACGCGGAAGAGCCCGTTGCCGTCGACCTCCTGGATCACGGCCACCGGGGTCCGCGCCGCGACGACCACGTCCGGCCCCGCCTTGGCGCCGTACCAGTCGGAGACGGGCTCGCCGAGGAGCGTCGCCAGCCGAGCCGCCGTCTGAGGCCCGCTGGCGTCGTAGATCTCCGTGATGACGGCGATGTCGGGGCCGACCGCGCGGAGCACGCGGCCGAAGCCGGCTTCCACGGCGCCGGACAGCAGCAGGTTGCTCCGCAGGACGTTGTAGGCTAGCACGCGCACGTGGCCCGGCGTCGGGTCGAGTGAGACAGCGGAGCGCTCACGGGGTGCGTCCGACAGCGTCACGCCAGCAGTGACCGCGTCGCCAGCGGACGACACCCGCAGGCGCACGGTCGGCCCGTCGAACAGGTCGCGGACGCCCGGCGCCGGCTGGCGAGGCAGCGCCACCTCGAACCGCGTCGCCGTTACCTGGGGCGCCGCCCACAGGCCGACCTCGGCCCACTCGATGCGCGCTCCGCTGGCGACGGTCCCCTCGCGCTCCCCGAAGCGCCAGATTAACTCAGCCCCGAGGCCACTGGTGGCGATCCCCGTCGAGGGGTCGTCGTCGGCGTCCAGCGACAGCGTGAGGCCGCTGCCGTCGATCAGCAGCAGGGGAGAGGTGACCTCGAACGCGATGTACAGGTACTCCGCGTCGCTGTCGGCCCAGAGCGTCGTGAGGTCGGCGCCAGCGGTGGCGTCGCCGACGGGGTCCATGGCTGCCGGCGTGCGAGCGTCCCACTCCGCCGTTCCGCCTCCGAGAACCGGTGCGGGCTGGGCGACGACGGCCGACGCGAGGAGACACAGAAGCAAGACACGCATGACGCAAGCAGGTGTAGGAGGGTGCGAACGGCTCGCTGGTGGGCACCGTGCCAGCGATGTGCGATCCCTACGCGAAGACGAGCCAGACGGCGGCCACGCACGCCAGCAGGAGACCCGTCAGCACCAGGTCGAGGCGGCGCCCGCTGGCGGACCCCTCCGACACGCCGAGGTCGGCGGTGGCGCCGGCGGCCGGCTGGTCGGCCGTGGCGAAGGTGAGGCCGGAGGTTTTCTCGGCAGGCGGCGGCGAGGTCACGAGCGAGACGCCGACCAGCACCAGCGTCGAGATGGCAAACAGTGCGATCGCGATGTGCAGGAAGTTGATCTCGGCCAGCGTCGCCAGCAGCGAGCCCGAGGCGAAGCCGTCGCCCGCGGGGCCGTGGAGCACCTCCAGCACGAGCCGCCCGATGCCCAGCACCAGGCCGACCAGTAGCGACGCCAGCGCGCCCTGCGCATTCGCCCTCGGCCACAGCACGCCGAACAGGAACGCCGCCGCGATGGGCGGTGAGATGTACGCCTGGACCGACTGGATGTAGACGTAGAGCCCGCCCTCGGCCGCCTCCACGAATGGGATCCAAGCCAGCCCCAGCACCGTCAGCGCCACCGTCGACAGGCGGCCCACCCACACCAGCTGGCGCTCGCTCGCCTCGGGCCGCAGCCGCTTGTACACGTCCCACGTGATGAGCGTCGACGACGAGTTGAACACGCTCGACAGGCTCGACATGAGCGCCGCCAGCAGGCCCGCGATCACGAGCCCCCGCGCGCCGACGGGCAGGAGGGCGGCCACCAGGGCGGGAAGCGCCTCGTTGGTGTCGTCCAGGGTGAGGGAGCCTTGCGACACGAGCGTCGCCGCCAGCATTCCGGGCAGCACGAAGATGAACAGCGGCAGCAGCTTGAGGAAGCCCGCGAAGATGGCGCCGCGCCGCGCGTCGTCGATGGAGCGAGCCGAGAGCGTCCGCTGCACGATGAACTGGTCTGTGCACCAGTACCAGACACCCAGGATCGGCGCGCCGAACAGGATGCCGGTCCACGGGAAGTCGGGGTCGGTGGCGGGCTTCCACATGTCGAGGAAGTCCGGGCCGACTGCGGTCGCCATCGCGTCCCACCCGCCGACGGCCGAGAGGCCTGCGAACGTGACGGCGGCGGCGCCTCCGATGAGCACGAACGTCTGGAGGAGGTCCGTGTAGAGCACCGCCCGGAGCCCGCCGAAGACGGTGTAGGCACCTGTCGCGATCACCACCAGCAGGGCGCCCGTCCAGAACGGGACGCCGATCGCCGAGAACACGACGGCGCCGGCGAAGATGGTGACGGAGATCTTGGTGAGGACGTACGCCAGGATCGAGACCGTGGCCAGGTACCACCGCGCGCCCTCGGAGTAGCGCCGCTCCAGGAACTCGGGCATCGTGAACACGCCGCTCTTGATGTAGAACGGCACGAACACCCACCCCAGTAGCAGCAGGATGATCGACGCCAGCACCTCGAACTGGCCAGGTGCTACGCCGCTCGTCGCCCCGGATCCCGCCAGTCCGACCAGGTGCTCGCTCCCGATGTTGGAGGCGAACAGCGACGCGCCGATCACGAACCAGCCCACGTTGCGGCCTGCCAGGAAGTAGTCGGCCGAGTCCTCAGCGCCCGATTGGCGCCGCTCGCGCAGCGTCCCGACGATGGCGACGCCGAACACGACGGCGAAGTACAGCGCGATGACAGTCCAGTCGAGCGGGCCGAGAGCGAGGTCCATGCGAGGGCGGGAGATCAGGCGCAGAGTCTACTGACGCTGACACGGACGCTCCTCGGGCCCGGTGGCCGCGCGCTCACGCAGGATCACCGAGATCCAACGTCGGCTCCTGTCGAGGCGTCAGCGGGAGCGCTCATGACCCGCTGGCGAGCCGCGTCAGCGGGACTGCGAGGCTTACCCTAGGGCTGCGGGTTCCAGAAGGGCCGCCGCTCCGTTGCTCCGGGCGACCTCCGCGTAGAACCGCGCCGACGCCTTGGGTGTGCGTTCCAGCGTCTCGAAGTCGACGTGGACGATTCCGAACCGCTTCGCATACCCCTCGGCCCATTCGAAGTTGTCCATCAGGCTCCACGCGAAATACCCCCGGACGTCGCAGCCTGCGTCGAGCGCGGCGGACACCGCGCGGACGTGGTCACGGAAGTACTGGACCCGCAGCGGGTCCTGGATGCCCGCTGGCGGCACGGTCGGCGGGTCGTAGAACGCGGCGCCGTTCTCGGTGATGTAGACGGGCGGGTTGCCGTATCGCTCGGCGACCTCGCGGAGCGTGTCGGTCAGGCCCGGCGCATGCACGGCCCACCCCATTTCCGTGTGCGTCGCCTGGGGCTGGCGGACGACCGCCGCGCGCGTGGGCCACACCTCGGGCGCGGCGCGGTAGTGCTCGACGAGGTAGTAGTTGACCCCGACGAAGTCGGGTCGTGCGCTCGCGATCCGGTCGAGGTCGTCGCCAGGCCACGCTGGCCACCCCGCGCCGAAGATCTCGGCCATCTCCTCCGGGTACCCCTTGCCGAACAGAGGGTCGAGGAACCACCGGTTGAGGTACGCCGACGCGCGGTTCGCCGCGGCCACGTCCTCCGGGAGGTCCGACGCCGCGAGGCGGGGCACCAGGTTCGCGACGATGCCAACCTCGTCGGCGCCAGCGGCCCGGGCTGCCTCGGCGCCAGCGGCGTGCGAGAGCAAGACGGTATGCGCCGCACGAGGGCCGGCCCAGCGGTCTCGCCGTCCAGGGGCGTGGGCCCCGGACACGTACCCGCCGTCGACCAGCACCCACGGCTCGTTGAACGTCGTCCACCGCGTGACGCGGTCCGATAGCCGGTCGACGACGGCGTGGGTGTACTCCGCGAACCACTGCGGAGCGTCAGGGCTCGTCCAGCCGCCGCGGTCATCGAGGGCCGCGGGCAGGTCCCAATGGTAGAGCGTCGGGAAGGGCTCGATGCCGCGCTCCAGCAGCCCGTCGACGAGCCGCTCGTACCAGTCGAGCCCTGGGGCATTCAGTGGTCCGGTCCCTCCAGGAAAGACGCGCGCCCAGGCGATGCTGAAGCGGTAGGCCTCCAGGCCCAGCGACGCGATCAGGTCGAGGTCGTCGCGCCAGCGGTGGTAGTGGTCGCACGCTACGTCCCCGGTCTCCCCGCTGGCGGTCTGCCCAGGCGTGTGGGTGAACCGGTGCCAGATCGAGGCGCCGGCGCCGTCCGCCAGCGGAGCCCCCTCGATTTGGTAGGCGGAGGTGGCAGCGCCCCAGAGGAACGTCTCGGGAAACGACATAAGGCGAGAAGGGTCAGGGGTATCGGGCACTGGAGCTGCTGGCGAGCGAGGCTGGAAGGTGACGTGGGATCTACGCCGTCGTGCGCCGGAAACGGCAGGAATCCGCTGGATGGCCTTGCAGAATCGGAAGCGCTTTCCTATCGTGACGGACGTCCGACTGTAACCGATTACATCCTTGGAAGCTCCCACTCCGACCCGGAGGGCAACAATGCGCGGTGTCGCTGCCCGTGCCGGTGTGTCGGTGGCTACGGTTTCTCGGTTCTACAGCGGCGCCGGACCGGTCAGCGACGACGCGCGAGTGCGCGTCAAAGAGGCCGCTGATGCACTCGGCTACGTGCCCAATACGGCGGCCCGGAGCCTCCGCGTCCAGCGGACCGCGACGCTAGGCGTCGTGCTTCCTGACCTCTACGGCGACTTCTTCTCGGAGTTGCTCCGCGGGCTCGACGGAGCTGCTCGGCTCCACGATCGCCACCTGCTCGTCGCCGGCTCACACGGTGGCGCCGACGAGCTCGCGGAGACGGCGTGCCAGATGCTCGGCCGCGTGGACGGCTTGATCGTCATGTGCCCGGGGCTCGGCGAGGAGGTCGCGGAGGCCAACCTCCCGGTCGGCCTCCCAGTCGTTCTGCTCGGGAGCATGGCGACAGGCTTCCCGTCGATCTCCGTGGACGACGAGGCCAGCGCAGCGGCGATGGTCCGCCATCTCGCACACCTCGGGCATCGTCGGATCGCGCTCATCGCAGGGCCTTCCGCCAACGCGGACGCGCTCGACCGGCTGGCGGCCTACGAACGCACCGTCGGTGACCTCGGCCTCCATGCCGATCCGTCGCTGGTCGTCGAAGGCGACTTCACCGAGCGCTCCGGCCACCAGGCCACCTGCCAGCTCCTCGCTCTCGCGGATCGCCCGACGGCCGTGTTCGCTGCCAACGACTCCATGGCCATCGGCGCCCTCCGAGCCTGCCGAGAGGCCGGCCTCGATGTGCCCGGTGACATCGCGCTGGCGGGCTTCGACGACATCCCGGTGGCAGAGTATGTCACGCCAGGGCTGACGTCGGTCCACGTCCCGATTCACGAGATGGGCGCGCGCGCCGTGAGCGCCGTTCTCGCCGCCGTCGACGACCCGAGCGTCGTCGCAGACCCCGTCGTCCTCCCCGGTCGCCTTGTCGTCCGCCAGTCGTGCGGCGGTGCGGCCTAACCGTTTCCTTCTCCGGCGCCAGCCGGCCGTCCTCAACCACCTACCCACGTCACATGCAACGCTTCGCTACCCTTCTCGCCCTCGTGGCGCTCACCGCGGCTCCATCGTGGGCCCAGATGCTCGACCGGACGTCCGGCGATGATGCCGATGTCATCTGGGCGCGCGATGTCGGAGCGGCCACCATCACCCTCGACGGAAACCTCGACGAGCCTGAGTGGGCCCAGGCCGAGTCCCTCCGGTTCGAGTGGGACAACGTGCTCAGCTTTCCCGGCAGCGGCCAGTTCTTCCAAGGCGGCCAGAATCCGAATGGCTTTGAGGATCCTGTGGACCCGCTCGACGCGACCGTCTTTTTCCTCCGCAAAGGAAACGACCTGTATGTCGGCGTTGAGGCCAACGACAAGTCGATTGGCGGAAGCTCAGGACTCTGGAACCTCGACGGCATCTGGATGACCCTGGTCAACCGAAACAATCGCCCCGACGACTTCTCGGCGATCGACGACAACTTCGCGAGCACGCGTCAGGAGTTCGCATTCTCATGGTGGAACCGAGGCCGCGCCCAGGACACAACGTCTACCGGAGAGCCACTTCCCGGGCTTCCACCGTTCCTCTACAGCCAAACGTTCGGGAGCGAGTACTCCGACCCGGATTCGACCGCCAACATCGACCGTAACGGTCTGGACTTCGCGCATACCCTCCGCGGTGTTCCGAACGACGACTTCAACGGAGGTGCTACAGCGACCGACGATGAGGGCTATACGCTTGAGTTCGTGATCCCGGTCGACTCTCTTGGCTGGGACTTGACTCAGGAGATGGCGCGGATGCCACTGACGATTGCGATGCAGGACGCCGACTACAACTGGCCGACTGACGCGAGCCAGTACTCCACGCACCGGGTGTTTTGGCAGGGCCAATGGCTCAACACCATGACGGGAGGAGATGCAGGAGTGGGCTACATCGCAGGCGATCCGGGCGTGACCGTTACCTCAGGCGCTGCACCGGCATATACCATGCCTGAGTTCACCATTCCATCCGGCGCGAACGTACCCGAGCCGACCATCGATGGCCAGCTGGATGAGCCCGCCTGGGGCCTCGTGGATCCGCAGATCTCGCTGAAGTACCAGGCGACGCCGGAGGAGCTCGACGAGAACCTTCCAGGCGTTTTGTCGCCGTACTACAACTTCTACTTCCACCCGGACGAGAACGACGTTCTCGACCCGACGGAAGGGCGTGTCCACATGTTCTACCGTGGATCGATCCTGTACCTCGGCCTTGACACCGACGATCAAGCCGTCAACGGCCAGTCGGGCGAGAGCGGCCGGGACGGGTTCCGACTCATCATCCGGTCTCGTGACAGCACGAACGCGAATCAGCAAGCCGATAACCTCACACTCGACTTCTCCGTCGACTCCACGGGTGCAGTCAGGTACAACCGGCTCCCGGAAGAGGTTGAGGCGGGGACAGACGTTGTCGCGGCGGTTTCCCTCAAGGGGAGTTCGACAGTTGCAGACCCCAGCGACATCGACCAGGGCTACCAGATCGAGGTAGCCCTAGACCTCAACGCCATCGGGTATGGTGAGGAAGCCAATGCAGATGCCTCGCGGATCTGGGTCTCGATTACCTACTTCGACGGCGACTCGCTCGAGGACGATACGCAGAGCTACTCGACACGATCGTGGTCGATGGGCGAGCGAACCAACGGAGCCAGCATCATGGCGTACCTCGATCCCAACGCGCTCATCGTGACGTCCGGTGAAGGGGCGCCCGAGGTGGATGCCCTCACGTTCACCGCAGCCTACCCCAACCCGACGACCGGGCTGGCGACCATCCGCTACGAACTGGTGCGCGCTGCGGACGTGACCGTCGAGGTGTTCGACGTCCTCGGCCGGAAGGTCCAGACCGTCGAAGCCGGTGCGCAGGCACCAGGCCTCCGCGAGGTGTCCGTCGACGGCCGCAGCCTCAGCGCTGGCGCCTACATCGTCCGCGTGAGCCTCGACGACGGAACGAGCGTGACGGGCCGGATGCTCGTGACGCGCTAGAGTGCCTCTCGTCGCGGTCTACCCCGACCGCGGCGGCTCGATTTCGGCCGGGGCGGGCTGTAGTGGCCCGTCCCGGTCCTTCTCCGCTGGCGTGGCGCCAGCTCTCCTGACCGGTCCTTCAGGGCTCCTATGCCGACACGCTTCCTCCGCCAGATGGCGCTCGGGCTCGTCGCCCTGCTGGCGACGGCCGCCGGCGCACAGACCGGCAAGATCTCCGGTCAGATCTCCGACGCCAACGGCCAGCCGCTCATCGGCGCGACCGTCCTCGTCGTCGGGACCTCGTTCGGGGCCGCAACCGATGTCGACGGCGTGTACAACGTCCTCCGGGTTCCTCCGGGAACGGTCTCCGTGCGCGTCTCCAGCGTGGGCTACCGGACGCAGATCATCGAGGGATTGCGGGTGACGTCGAACACGACGACAGAGCTCGACGTCGTCCTGGAAGAGGAGATCGTCGGGAGCGAAGAGGTGGTCGTGACGGCAGAGCAGCCTCCGGTCGATGTGACGCAGACGAGCACGGTCGCGACGGTGAGCCGCGATGAGATCGCCGCGCTGCCGGTGCAGGAGCTGAATGATGTCGTGAACCTGCAGGCGGGCGTCGTCAACGGTCACTTCCGCGGTGGGAGGCTGGGCGAGGTCCAGTTTCAGGTCGATGGCGTGTCCGTCAACAACCCGTTCAACAACACGTCCACCGTCACACTCGACCGGAGCGTCCTGCAGGAGGTCCAGGTGATCTCCGGCACCTTCGACGCCGAGTACGGACAGGCCCTCTCCGGCGTCGTCAACGCTGTCCTGCGCTCCGGCGATGCCAATCGCTACGAGGCCTCGTTCGAGATATTCGGCGGCGACTTCCTCAGCCCCGGCAACGACTCAACGGTCGCACGGACCTTCATCGGTGGCCGGGACTCCGTAGCCACGGTAGCCCTCCGGCCGTTCGTCTCGGACATCGACCCGACGGCGCGCATGAACTTCCAGGGCTCGCTCAGTGGACCGCTGCCGTTCGCCCCGGGCACGACGTTCCTCGTCAATGGGCAGCGGTTCGTCGACAACGGACTCCTCGCTGGGGAGCGCCTGTTCGTCCCGACAGACTCGAGCGACTTCGAGCGCAACGTGTTCAACGGGACCGGCGATGGAGAGGTCGTTCCACTGGAGTTCAACCGCCGATGGTCGTACCTGGCCAAGGTCACCAACCGCTCGATCCGGAACGTTCAACTCGACTACCAGATCATCGGCTCGGTTCGCGACGGACTCGCCCCGAGCTACGCGTTCCGGTTCAACCCCGACGGCGCCAGCAGGCAGCGCCAGATCTCCTACGTGCATGGACTCGGCATCCAGCACACCCTCTCGAACAACGTGTTCTACGAGCTCAGCCTGCGCCAGAACGTGTTTGACTTCTCCGACTTTGTCTTCGAGAGCCTCGGGACGCTCCCCGAGACGGGTACGCGCGTCCCGCTTCCCGCAGATTCTCCCTACCTCTCGGGAGGGCGCCCCATCGGATCGCAGAACTTCGAGGACGGGGCCATCATCCAGGGCTATGACCTGGGCCGCTTCGTCCAACGGACGAACGCGTTCGTGACCAAGGGAGCCGTGACCGCCCAGGTCACGAACGTTCACCTTCTCAAGGCTGGGTTCGAACTCCAGTTCTCCGATGTGGAGTTCGGGACCCCGGGAGCGATCCAGCCCCTCCTGGTGAACGGCGTCCAGCAACTCGGCGTGCTCCGCGATACACTCGGCGCGCAGGTCATCGACTTCCAGCCGGTCCAGGGAGCGGCATTCGTCCAGGACCGAATCGAATGGGGCGACCTCCGCGTCCGCGCCGGCCTCCGGTTCGAGTACTTCGACGCGAACGCGACCGTCCCGAGCGAGCTCCAGAACCCCGCCAACTCCATCGAAGGCGCGCCGCCGTCGGAGCCAGTCGACACCTCCGTCAAGTTTGTCGTCGCGCCGCGCCTCGGCGTCTCGTTCCCCTTCCTCGACCGGGCGAGCCTGTTCTTCTCGTACGGGCACTTCTACCAGTTGCCCGGCCTCGGAACGTTCTTCAACAACGCCGACTACTCTGTTCTTGAGGACCTCCAGCAGGGGAACGAGTTCTCACAGGGGATCCTCGGCAATCCAGACCTCGACCCCGAGTTCACGGCGCAGTACGAGTTCGGCTTCAAGAGCCTCATCACGCGCAACATCGGCGTCGACGTCAGCCTCTTCTACAAGGACATCCGCGACCTCCTCGGCGTCGAGTTCATCCAGACGTTCGCCGCGGCCCAGTACGCACGGTGGACCAACACGGACTTCGGCAACGTCCGCGGGTTCACTGCCTCGCTCAACCAGAGGAACCTCGGCCCGCTCTCGACCACGCTCGACTACACGTTCCAGTACGCCGACGGTAACACGTCTGACCCGCGCGAGACGTTCAACCGCGCCGCTGGCGGCGACGATCCGCTCCCCCGCGTGGCTCCATTCAACTGGGACCAGCGCCACACCCTGAACGCGACGGCCATCGTCGCGAGGCCCGACAACTTCAACGTGACCGGCATCCTCCGCCTGGGGACCGGCCAGCCGTACACACCATCGCTTGGAACGGGCTTCGGAGCCAACCTGGAGAACAACTCGGCACGCAAGGACCTCTTTGCCGTCGTGGACCTGCGCGCGGAGAAGGTGTTCGACTTCGGCGGCCTCGGCACGACTGGGTTCGTCCGCGTGTTCAACCTGTTCGATAGCTACTTCCAGAACGGGTTCGTCTTCGGCGACACCGGGAGCGCGTTCTACACGCTCAACCCGCAGACGCAGCTCAACCCGAATCCAGGTCGATTCGCGGCCCCGCGCCGGATCGAGATCGGCATTTCGCTTCGAGGCTCGCGCCCTGTGAGACGCTAGGGAGAGTGTGGGTATGAGAGTGTGGGAGTGGGGCAACGAGACCCTTCCTGCCACGCTCCCACGCCTAGACCCCCCACACCCACATACTCTGACAGATCGCATGACTCGATCGCTTTCGTCCTCTCTCGTGCTGGCCCTGCTGGCGGTCGCCATGGTTGCGCCGCCCGCCAGCTCGCAGATGCCTCTGCCGACGACGCCGCCGGAGTTCCGCGGCCGGATCGACGCCGAGCGCCAAGGGCTGCACGACGCCAACCGGATGCGGACGCTGTTCTACAACTACGGGATGGTCGGGGACTTCGAAGGCAACCCGGACCTCTCCGTCTTCCACTCCGTCGAGGTACCTCGCGGCATCGGGCTCAACTACTCCGACGGCATCACGCCGTACGTGCTCGCGAAGGTGACGCAGGAGAACGGAACCGAAGCCTTCGTGATGCTCACGGGATTCCGCGAGCGGCAGGCCAGGAGCCCGCTCACCAATCGGATCATGCGGTTCGAGCCCCGGCCCGGCTTCGTCGAGATCGACCCTGCCGTCAACGTGGGACGCTCGATTGCGCTGTCGAACGACTTCCGGACATGGCCCGGTGCGGCAAACACAGCCGGCATGCTGGATCCAGCCTCGAACCCCTCGGAGTGCTGGTACGACAAACGCAACGATCCGGACGACCCCGGGTGGTGCGGATCCTGGAACGGGTTCTTCGGCAAGCGTCCCAACGCAGACCAGGAGTCGTACTTCGTCATGGACGATAACCTCTACGACGCCTTTGCCTTCTTCCCCGACAGTCGCGACCGGACGCGGCGTGGCCTCGGGCTCCGGGTTGAGGTCCGCGGATTCCAATGGTCGAATCCCCAAGCTCAGGACGTCGTGTTCTGGCACTACGACATCGTCAACGAGTCCACGACCCAGTACGACGACATCATCTTCGGGCTCTACATGGACTCCGGCGTCGGCGGGTCGGGGATCTCGTGCGACGGCGTCGCCGAGTCGGACGATGACAACGCTCGGTTCGTCCGCAACTTCGAAGGGCGCGACCTGGACCTCGTCTACACCTGGGACGAGAACGGAAACGGCGTCTCTCTGCGGTCGAACTGCGAAGAGACGGGCTACCTCGGCTACGCCTACCTCGAAACCCCGGGCGATGCGACCGACGGCATCGACAACGACGACGACGGCATCACGGACGAGCGCCGCGACAACGACTCTGGCGACCGGATCGACGGGCAGGAGAGCATCCGAAACGAGATGCTCGCGCGCGGCTACGACATGACCCGGTTCGAGATCGAGTACGGACCGCTCGAGCAGCGGCCGGCCTTCGTGGCCGGCGTGTGGTGGACCGGCGACGAGGACCTCGACTGGACCGCCGAGTTTTCCGACACGGGTGCCGATGGGGTCTTCGCCGATGACCGGACGTTCGGAAGTGGCACGCCGGACACTGGAGAAGGGGATGGTGAGCCCACGCCGGGCGAGCCCAACTTCAACCAGACCGACATCACCGAGTCTGACCAGATCGGTCTGACGGGCTTTAAGCTGAACCGCATCCGTGGGGCCGGAGAGACGGACGGGATCGTGTTCTTCCAGAACGAGCAGATGTGGCCGGAGCGGCTCTTCGGGCAGTTCACGGACGCGAGCCCGAATGTCCGCTTCGATCCGACCATCGTGAACAACTACAACGTGGGGTTTCTCTTCGCGTCGGGGCCGTTCACGCTCGACATCGGCCGGCGCGAGCGATTCAGCCTGGCGCTCGCGTACGGGACAGACCTCCTCGACCTGACCGAGAACGTGGAGGTGGTCCAGTCGATCTACGACGCGAACTACCAGTTCGCCACGCCGCCGCCGCTGCCAACGGTCCAGGCGTTCCCGGAGGACGGGCGGGTGACGCTCGTCTGGGACACGCGCGCGGAGCGGTCGATCGACCCGGTGACTAACCTCAACGACTTCGAGGGCTACCGGGTCTACCGCTCGACCGACCCCAACTTCCTCGATCCGCAGGTGATCCTGGACGGCCGAGGGTCCGGCCCCATCGGCAACGGGCGGCCGATTGCGCAGTTCGACCTCGTCAATGGCATCAGCGGGTTCTCGGACCTCTCGGTCAACGGCATCGAGTACTACCTCGGCGCTGATACCGGCATCACGCATACGTTCACGGACACCGACGTCACGAACGGCCAGACGTATTACTACGCCGTCACGGCCTACGACTCGGGCTCGGAGGCCTTCAACTTCTACCCCTCCGAGAACGCCATCACGGTCTCCCGGACGCTCCGAGGTGGGACGATCCTGCCCCCGAACGTGGTCCAGGTGCGTCCCAACGGTCGTGTGCCCGGCTACGTGGGTGCCGAGGCGACCGAGCCGGCGCGCGCCAGCGGGACCGGGACGGGCGTGGTCGTGGCCCGCGTGCTCAACTCCGACGCTGTGACCGGTGGCCGCTACCGCGTCGAGTTCCAGGCGCAGGCCGACAGCATCGCCGCGGAGACCTACTCGCTCGTCGACCTCGACTCCGGGGAGGCGTTGTTCGAGGGGGGCACCGACTTCGACGGTGAGGGGAGCGGGCCGGTCGCGCTCGGCGTCCAGCCGCTCGTCGCGACGCTGGACGCCGTCATGCCAGACCCCGACGCCAGCGGGTTCACCGCTGGCGGTTCGGGCGTGGCGCTCACAGGTGCGTACGTCGGCTCGTCGTCGCCCAACCTTCGGCGCGAGGGCTACCCCGAGGACGTGGTGATCGAGTTCACCGATACGCCCGTCTCGACCTCGCGCCCGGCCATCGGCCAGCCTGCGACCCCCGCCAAGTTCCGCGTCGTCGGCGCCGAGTCCGGGTACGCCTATGAGTTCTTCTTCCGCGACCTCAACGGCGACAACACGCTCAGCGCGGACAGCGAGTTCATCGACCTCCTGACGCCGCGTGAGCCGGGGTCCTCCGCGCTCGGTGCGACCTGGCGGATCCGAGCGACAGGCAGTGACGACCCGCCCGCTGAAGGCGACGTGTTCCGGCTTGAAGTTCTGACGCCGTTCTCGGCCGACGATGCGTTCGAGTTCACGACCACCCCTGCTGGCGTGGACCCCAACGCGGCGCGGAGCCAGTTCGAGGAGCAGGAGCCGTTTGTGGTCCCCAACCCGTACGTCGCGGCGGCCTCGTTCGAGCCGGAGCGGTTTGCCACGGCGGGTCGCGGCCAGCGCCGGATCGAGTTCCGGGCCATCCCCGCCAACTCGACGGTTCGCATCTACACCGTCACGGGCGACCTCGTGCAGACCCTCCGGCACGACGGTCTGACGACCGGGATCGTCGAGTGGGACCTGCGAACGAAGGACAATCTCGACGTGGCCCCAGGTCTCTACATCTTCCACGTCGACGCGCCCGACGTGGGCGAGCACGTGGGCCGGTTCGCCATCATCAAGTAGCGCCATGACCCGCCTACTCCTCCTTGCTGCTTTCGCGATGGCCGCCGCCAGTCCAGGGCCTTCGGCCCAGACGAAGACCGGTACGACGTTCGGCCAGTTTCTCATGATCGAGCCGAGCGCAGCGGTGGCTGCGCAGGGCAACGTCGGCGCGACGACGCGGGCCGACGTGCTCTCGGCGTACTACAACCCGGGCGCGCTCGGCTTCCAGGAAGGTCCAAACGCAGGCTTTTCCCACAGCTCATGGCTTGCGGACATCGACTACAACTATGCTGCGGTCGCGGTCAAGCTCGGGCCCACCTCGACCGTGTCGCTGTCGGTGACGTCGCTGTCGTCGGGCGATATCGAGGTGCGCACCACCGACCAGCCGCTCGGGACCGGTGAGTTGTACTCGGTCGAGGACCTCGCGATCGGTATCGGCTACGGGCGCCAGTTCACGGACCGGTTTGCGGCCGGAGCGACCGTGAAGTACGTCCAAGAGACCATCTGGCGAAGCTCGGCGCAGACCGTCGCCGTCGACGCAGGAGTTATCTACGAGCTTCCGTTCCAGGCGGTGCTGGGCGCGAGCATCTCGAACTTCGGCGCGCCAGCCAGCTTCGACGGGACCGACCTCCGAATCCGGTTCGACCAGGACCCCGACGTCTTCGGCGACAACGACAACCTGCCGGCGGCGCTGGAGACCGACGCATTCTCCCTGCCAGTGCTGTTCCGGGTCGGGATGAGCGTGCCCGTCCGCGTGGGCGCCAGCAGCGTCACGCTCGCGGCCGACGCCTACCAGCCGAGCGACAACTCCAACAGCGTGTCGGTCGGCGGCGAGTGGACGTACGCCAACCTGATCTCGGCCCGGGCGGGGTACCAGGACCTGTTCCTGGACGACGCCGAGGGAGGCCTCCGGCTCGGTGGCGGACTGGCGTATCGCGTGAGCGGATTCGATGTCCGGTTCGACTATGCCTGGGCGGACCACGGGAGCCGGCTCGGGGTCACCCAGCGGTTCACCCTCGGCGTCGGGTTCTAGAAATGACACCGACGAGGATCTGAGAGCGGCTGGCGCCTCCGCCTCTCCCTCACGTTGCCCCGGCGCCCACTCCTCGCGCCCACCCTGTGCTCCGCCTCCTCGCCCTGCTCCTGCTCGCCGCCCCCGCTGGCGCACAGACGACGCTCGTCTTCGACGAGAACGACGCCGAGGGCGACGACTACTACGCGGCGTCGGAAGGAGCAGCCGTGGGCGACGCAGCGCTCGCGCTCGCCGGCCCCGATGGACGCCGCATGCCCATCGCGTCCGGGGACGCCGCCAGCGGGGCGGACTACGGCGAATTGGTCTACCGCCGGGCAGCTCAGGGCATGTGGGCGGTCGTCGTCGGGGCGCCAGGCTTTGGGCCGCTCGACCTGTCGGCAGCGGACAGCGTCGTCGTGTTCCTCAACGGCCCTGCTGGCGTGCCGGGCGTCTCCCTCCCGACGCTCGCTCTCCAGGACGCCGACGGCGACCGGACGGTGGGTGTGTCGCTCGACTTCGGCACGCGTGTCGGGCTGGCGCGCAACGACACCGGGTTCCTCGCCGGGTCGACGACGGACCTCTCGCTCACGGTCGACTATCTCGACTCGCTCCCTGGCGACCTCGCCCGGCCTGGCTACCCGGAGTCCATCCGGATCGCGTTCGCAGACGCGGTTGTCTCGGAGTCGACGCCGAGCATCGGATTCCCGGCGCGACCCGCACGGTTCACCGTCCGGACCGAAGGAGGGGCGGACCTGGCCTTTCGGTTTGTCGACGCGGACGAGGACGGGACGCTGAGCCAGGCCGGCGAGGCCATCGAGATCCTCACGCCCGCGCCGAACGGGGGCGGGCTCCGGCAGACCTGGCGGATCGAGGCGCAGAACACACCCGGCACGCGGCCCACCGCTGGAGACGACTTCCGGCTGGCGGTCTTCAACAGCGGCACCGACGACGATCCGGCGACGTGGCAGCGCCGCGCGCTCTCCGTCGCCGAGTTCGGTCCGCTCGGCGACGTGGACGCGACTCGGATCGTGGGCGTCGTGTTCGCCAATGCCGAGGCCGCAACGACCGAGCGCACGCTGTGGATCGACGCGGTCTCCGCGATCTCCGACGGCAGCACGCCCGCCGGCCCGGCGCCGCCGACCGCGATTACGACCGAGGCAGGCCGCGGGACGGTCGTCCTGCGCTGGGCGATCGCTGACGACGCGGACGGGGTGGTCATCTACCGCCAGCGGCCCGGTGGCCCCTACGTGCGGATTACGCCGGACATCGTCCGGTTCGACGAGTGGTTCGATCTCACCGCTCGCGACGGCGAGCCTGCGCGGTACATCCTGCGCTCGGTGCGGAACAACGGCCTCGGGCCACCACTGCTCGGCGCCGACTCCGCACCGGTCGAGGCCACCGCGGACGCGTCCGCGCCCGATCCGTACATCGACGCGCTCGCGCGGACAGCCTTCGACTACTTCTGGGAGCAGACGCCAGCGGGCAACGGCCTCGTCCCGGACCGCGTGCGGCCGACCGGTCCGTCGGCGTCGAGCATCGCGGCGGTCGGGTTTGGGCTCTCCGCGTACACGGTCGGCGCCGACCGCGGATGGATCACGCGCACCCAGGCGGCCGAGCGGACGCTCGCGACGCTCCGCTTCTTCGATACCTGCCCGCAGGGGCCCGCGTCGTCCGGGACGTGTGGCCACCGGGGGTTCTTCTACCACTTCCTGACGCGCGACGGGGGTGTCCGCGCGGGCACGAACGAGCTCTCGACCATCGACACGGCGCTCCTCCTCGGGGGCATCCTGCACGCGGCGCAGTACTTCGACGGCGCGGGTGCCGATGAGGCCGAGATCCGCGAGACGGCCGACCGGATTTGGCGGCGCGTGGACTGGCAGTGGGCCACGCCGCGCGACCCCCTGGTGGCCCTCGGCTGGCGGCCGGAGAGTGGCTTCATCGGGTTCGACTGGATCGGCTACAACGAGGCCATGATCCTCTACATCATGGGCCTCGGGTCGCCGACCTTCCCGCTGGCGGACGACGCGTGGGACGGCTGGACGGCGCGCTACGACCAGGACTGGCAGACGCACTACGGCCTCTCGTTCCTCACCTTCCCGCCGCTCTTCGGCCACCAGTACAGCCACATCTGGGTCGACTTCCGCAACATGCAGGACGACTACATGCGGGGCCGAGGGAGCACGTACTTCGAGAACAGCGTCCGCGCGACGCTCGCGCAGCGGGCCTACGCCGAGGCCAACCCGCGCCGGTTCCCCAACTACTCGGCGGAGGAGTGGGGGATCACGGCCTCGGACTACCCGGGTGGCTACATCGCGCGCGGCGCTCCGCCGATCCAGAACGACGACGGCACGCTCGTACCCACCGCGCCTGGCGGATCGTACGCGTTCACGCCCGAGCTCTCGCGCGAAGCGCTCCGGACGATGTACCGTGAGCACTACGCCCGGCTCTGGGGGCCGTATGGCCTGAAGGATGCCTACAACGTCGAGGAGAGCTGGGTCGCCAGCGACTACATCGGGATCGACCAGGGGCCCATCGTGCTCATGATCGAGAACGCCCGGACGGGTGCGATCTGGGACGCGTTCATGACGCACCCCGACATCCGCCGCGGGATGGAGCGGGCGGGCTTCGACGTGCCTGCCGTCGACGCGGACCCCGCCGACGTCCCGGCGCTCTCCCTCGCGGCCCCGGCCCCCAACCCGACCGCTGGCCCCGTTCGGCTGGCATACACGCTCGCCGAGGCTGGCGACGCCCGGCTCGCTGTGTTCGACATCCTCGGCCGCGAGCTCGCCGTGCTCCACGACGGTCCCCGCCAGCCGGGCTCGCACGTCGCAGACTGGCCCGCTGGCGTCGCCGCTGGCGTCTACGTCGTCCGCCTGGAGGCGGCCGGCGAGGCCCGGACTCGCTCATTCGTCGTCGCCCGATAGAAAATGTTCAACGTGTCTGAGTATGGGAGTGGGGGAGTGTGTGTGGGGGGAGTGTTCCGACGCTGGAGTTGGACTGGGCGCGTCGTGGACATCGGAAAAGCTGCGGCACGGCCTGCCATCGCCGTCCTCGTTCTCGCGCTCACCCCCATACTCCCACACTCACATACCCTCGTCCTCACCGCCAGCGCGCAACCGAGTCCTGCGTTCTACGCCGGCTACGACTTCGACGCCGAGGCCGCCCTCGTCGAGGACCTCCTCTCGCGAATGACGCTGGAGGAAAAGCTCGGCCAGCTCACGCAGTACACCGGGCAGTGGGCCGTGACGGGCCCCGCCGTCCCGGAGACCGGGGAGGACGAGATCCGCGCGGGCCGCGTGGGCAGCTTCCTCAATGTGTACGGCGCCGAGTACACGCGCCGCGCGCAGGAGGTAGCGGTCAACGAGAGCCGTCTCGGCATCCCGCTCATCTTCGGCTACGACGTGGTCCACGGGTTCCGAACCGTCTTCCCGGTCCCGCTGGCGGAGGCCGCCAGCTGGAACCTCGACGCCGTCGAGAACTCGGCGCGGATCGGCGCACGCGAGGGCGCGGCCTCCGGCCTCCACTGGACGTTCGCCCCGATGGTGGACATCGCCCGCGACGGGCGCTGGGGGCGGATCGTCGAGGGTGCCGGCGAGGACCCGTACCTGGGTAGCCGGATGGCCGAGGCCCGCGTGCGCGGGTTCCAGGGCACGACGCTCGCCGGGTTAGCGGCCGAGACGACGCTCGTCGCGACGGCCAAGCACCTCGCGGCCTACGGGTTCGCCGAGGGCGGGCGCGACTACAACACGGCGGATCTCAGCGAGCGGACGCTCCGCGAAGTCGTCCTCCCGCCGTTCCGCGCTTCCGTGGACGCCGGCGCGCAGTCGATCATGTCGGCCTTCAACGAGATCGGCGGCGTGCCCCAGACCGCCGACCGACGCCTCTACACTGACGTGCTGCGCGGCGAGTGGGGCTTCGACGGGTTCGTCATCGCCGACTACACGGCTGTCCGCGAGCTGATGTACCACGGCGTCGCGGGCGACAGCGCCGAGGCCGGCCGCCGCGCACTCGTGGCTGGGACCGACATGAGCATGGTCGACGGCATCTACGTCCGTACGCTGGCGCCGCTCGTCGAGAGCGGCGAGCTCCCGCTGGCGGTCGTGGACGAGGCCGTCCGCCGCGTGCTCCGCGTGAAGTATCGGGCCGGCCTCTTCGACGACCCGTTCCGGTACTCGGATGTCGAACGTGAGGCGGCCGTCCTGCTCGCGCCCGAGCACCGGGCCGCCGCCCGCGAGATGGCCCGCCAGTCGGTCGTGCTCCTCAAGAACGACGGCGACGTGCTGCCCCTCGCGCGTGACCTCGGCAGCGTTGCGGTGATCGGCGCGCTCGCGGCCGACTCGGTCTCGGCGATGGGCTCCTGGGCCGGGGCCGGCCGCTGGCCCGAGACGACGCCCATCCTGCCGGGGCTCATCGAGGCGATGCCGGACACCGACGTCCGCTTCGCGCGAGGGTACCCGCACCAGGCGCAGGGCCCGTTCCTCGAAACCGTCGCGACGATGCTCAGCGACGACACCTCGGGCCACGACGAGGCCGTCCGGCTGGCGGAGACCTCCGACGCGGTCGTGCTCGTGCTCGGCGAGCACCGCGAGCTGTCCGGGGAGGCCGCCAGCCGGTCCGACACGCGGCTTCCGGGCGCACAGATCGAGCTGGCCCGGCGCGTGATCGCGGCGGCCGGCGACAAGCCCGTCGTTGCGCTCGTCACGTCCGGGCGCCCGCTGGCGCTCGCGGACCTCGATGCCATCGCCCCGTCGATCCTCTATGTGTGGCACCTCGGGACCGAGATGGGGCCCGCCGTCGCTGACGTCTTGCTTGGCGACCACAACCCCGGCGGCAAGCTCCCCGTCACGATGCCGGTCGCGACCGGCCAGGAGCCGATCTACTACAACCGTCGCCGGACGGGACGCCCGCACGACGTGCCCGGCGCGAGCGACCGCTACGTCTCGCGCTACCTCGACGTGCCTGTCGGGCCCCTCTACCCCTTCGGCCACGGCCTCAGCTACACGACGTTCACGTACGATTCCATCGTCTGCGTCTCATGGGCGAATCCCGTTGACGCGTCTGGCCAGCCTCTCGACGAACGGGACCTGGCTTGCGAGGGAGAGGCGTCCATCCTGATGGATGGCGGCGAAGTGAGGGTGCAGGTTGAGGTCCGCAACACCGGCGACCGGGCTGGCACCGAGGTCGTCCAGCTCTATGTCCACGACGAGGCGCGGAGCGTGACGCAGCCAGTCCAAGAGCTCAAGGGGTTCGAGCGCGTCGAGCTGGCGCCCGGTGCGCGCCGAATTGTGACCTTCACGCTCACGCCCGACGACCTCCAGTTCTGGGGCCCCGACGATGCTTCGATCGCCGAGCGGGGCCTCAACGACGCCTGGACCGTCGAGCCCGGGTGGTTCACCGTCATGGTGGGTGGATCATCGGCCGATGCCATGACCCGCACCGCCCGCTTCGAATTGACTGACTGAATGCGTATGTGAGTGACTCGTCGCCCGCCCCCAGCCAACCCTCATACACCTATACCCACACACTCCGTCCCGTGCGCTTCCTCACCCCGCTGGTACCCCTCGCCGTCGCGCTCGCGGTTGCCGCCAGCGCGCAACCGCAGGTCAGCGCCAGCCAGCAGAGAAACGTGGTCGTCATCCTCTCCGACGATCACCGGTACGACTTCATGGGATTCCACCCCGAGGCGCCCGACTGGCTCCGCACGCCGAACATGGACCGGATGCGCGCGGAGGGCGCCCACCTGGAGAACGCCTTCGTCACGACCTCGCTCTGCTCGCCGAGCCGCGCGTCGATCCTGACGGGTCAGTACGCGCACAACCACGGCGTCGTGGACAACACGAGTCCGATCCCGGAAGGCACGCGGTTCTTCCCGCAGGACCTCCAGGTGGCCGGCGTCGAGACCGCCTACATCGGCAAGTGGCACATGGGCGAGGTGGACGACTCGCCGCAGCCCGGCTTCGACCGCTGGGTCTCGTTCCGCGGCCAGGGCCCGTACTTCGATCCGCTGCTAAACATCGACGGGACGCAGGTCCCGCACGAGGGCTACACGACCGACCTCCTGACCGATTACGCGGTCGACTGGCTGGACGGCCGCGACGGCGAGACGCCGTTCTACCTCCAGCTCTCGCACAAGGCCGTCCACGCCGAGTTCGCCCCGGCCCCGCGCCACGCGGGCGCCTACGCCGGCGTCTCGATCCCCTACCCGGCCACGTTCTACCGGACCGAGCGCAACACCCTCGGCAAGCCGCACTGGGTGCGCGCCCAGCGCGGAAGCTGGCACGGCGTGGACTTCATGTTCCACGGCGACCTCGGCCCGGGCCTGACCGGCTTCGACAACTTCTACCGCCGCTACACCGAGACCCTGCTAGCGCTCGACGAGTCGGTCGGCCGTGTGCTCGACGCGTTGGAGGCGAACGGCCTCGCGGAGTCCACGCTCGTGCTCTACCTCGGCGACAACGGCTTCCTCCTCGGCGAGCACGGCCTGATCGACAAGCGCAACGCGTACGAGGAGTCGATCCGGATTCCGATGCTGGCGTGGGCACCGGGATGGATCGAGTCCGGCTCGACGGTCGACGGGCTCGTCCGCAACCTCGACCTGGCCCCGACGATCCTGGAACTGGCCGGTGCCGACTCGCCCATCGACGTGGACGGCGCGTCGTTCCTGGACCTGCTGGCGAGCGCCAGCGGGGCCGCAGGAGCGCCTCCGCCAGGAGGCGACCGCGAGTTCCTCTACGAGTACTACTGGGAGTACGCCTTCCCCCACACGCCGACGACGTTCGCGCTCCGGGGGCGCCAGTACAAGTTCATCTACTACCACGGCGTCTGGGACCACGAGGAGCTCTACGACATCGCGGCCGATCCCGAGGAGACGACCAACCTCGCGCCGTCCATGCCGGAGCTGGCGGCCGAGATGCGTGCGCGCCTCTTCGACCGGCTCGCCGAGGACGACGCCATGCGCGTCCCCATGCGCCGCGGCGACTGGAACGCCGACGACCGCCTGCTCTACGACTGATGGCGAGCGTTCACAGATCAAGATTCAGGATTCGTCGACCGGGGGGGCGTCGCTGGCCCGTGGCCTGGTCGCTCGCCGGTGCGCTCGCCCTCGGCGCGTGCGGAGCAGAGGCCGCTCCAGAGTCGGCGGAGCCCGTCCGCCAGCAGGAGGCGTTCCCCGACGTGCCGGTGCCCGTTGGCGTGGTCGGCGTTCCGGGCGGGACGACCACCGTGGGGCTTCGAGCCGACGAGTCGGGCGGGATGCCGCACGAGAGGCCGGCGTTCGACGCCGAGGTCTCGGCGTTCTTCCTCGACCGCTCGCCGGTGACCGTCGCGCGCTTCCGCGCGTTCGTGGAGGCCACCGGGCACGAGACGGAGGCCGAGGGCTTCGGCGACGGCGCTGTGATGGACCCGGCCACCGGGCAGTGGTCGCTCGTGCCGGGCGCCCGCTGGCGCACGCCGTTCGGCGACGGCGCCGAGGCTCCTGCCGACCATCCGGTCACCCAGGTCTCGTACCGAGACGCCGAGGCGTTTTGCACTTGGGACGGCGCCCAGAGTGGCACCGCCGGCCGTCTCCCGACCGAGGTCGAGTGGGAGCACGCCGCGCGCGACGCTGCGAACGACCGGAGCCCCTACGCCTGGGGCGACAGCTACGAGTCGGCAGACGCCAACACGTGGACCGGTTCGTTCCCCGCCAACGACACCGGCGCGGACGGCTTCGAGGGCGGCACGAGCCCCGTCGGCCACTACGGACAGACGTCGCTCGGCCTGACCGATCTCGGCGGCAACGTCTGGGAGTGGACTGCCAGCTGGTACCGACCGTACGCCGCGCGCGACACGCCCTACGCGCCGACGGCCCAGAGCCAGCGCGTCCAGCGCGGCGGCTCGTTTCTCTGCCACCCGAGCTACTGCCACGGCTTCCGGGTCAGTGCGCGGAGTCATGCCACGCCCGAGTCGTCATTCGCCCACGTCGGCTTCCGATGCGCCCGCGACCTATGAGAGTCCTCCTGCTTTTCTGCTTCCTCCTCGGCGCCCTGTGCCCGCTCACGCAGGCGCAGCCCGCAGCGACTGCACCCGACACGCTGACCGTCGTCACGCTCAACATCTGGCACGACCGGAACGACTGGCCGGTCCGGCTCGACATGATCGTCGCCGACCTCCAGGCGCTCGGGCCCGACGTGCTCTTGCTCCAAGAGGTCCTCCAGACGGAGGGGCTGCCAAACCAAGCCGAGACGCTCGCCGAGGCGCTCGGCCTGCCCCATGTCCACTTCGTCTCGACCGACCCGCCCGAGGCCGTCCACCGCTATGGAAACGCCGTCGTCTCGCGGCATCCGTTTGCGGAGACGGCCGGCGCGCTCCTCCCGCCGCTCGACGCCTACCGGACGGCGGCGCTCGCGCGGCTCGACGTGGGCGGCCGGCCGGTCCGCGTGATCTCGACGCACCTCCACAACCCGCCCACGCCCGAGGGCGCCGGCATCCGCGCGATGGAGATTCGCCACCTGCTGGCGTTCGCCGACACGACCGGCGGCGACGCCCCGCTCGTCCTCGGCGGGGACTTCAACGCGACGCCGGATGCGCCCGAGATGAGGATGCTGGACGGATTCCGCGACCTCGGCGGTGGCGGCGTCACCTACGGCCCAGCCTACGGCGCCGGCGTCGGCCGCCGCATCGACTACCTCTTCGACGCCGCCGACCCGCGGCTCGTCCCGGTCGAGGCCGGCCGCGCGCTCGACCGCCCCGACGCCCAGGGCCGCTACCCCAGCGACCACTTTGCTGTGTACGCCCGCTTCCTCCTGCCGTGACACGATCCTCGTACCCCGTCCTCGTCCTCGTCGCCCTGCTGGCGCTCGCCGCGTGCGCGCCGTCGGCTCCCACGGCCGTCTCATCTCCTCCGACCGCCAGCGGGGCAGACCCGGTGGCCTACGCGCTCTCGGCCGAGGAGGAGGCGTTCCTCGACACGCTCCAGCACCGTACGTTCCGGTGGTTCTGGGAGACGACGCCCGAGAACGGCCTCGTCCACGACCGCTGGCCGAGCCGCGACTTCTCGTCGGTCGCCGCCATCGGGTTCGCGCTCCCGGCCTACGGCATCGGCGCCGAGCGCGGGTACGTGACGCGCCGGCAGGCCGCTGAGCGGACGCTCACGACGCTCCGCTATCTCTACACGCGCCCGCAGGGGCCGGAGCAGCTCGGCACCAGCGGCCTCCGTGGCTACTTCTACCACTTCCTTGAATACGCCGACGGCACGCGGTTCCGGAACACCGAGCTCTCGACCATCGACACGGCGCTCCTGATGGCCGGCGTCCTCTTCTCGCGTGAGTACTTCGACGGCGGGACCCAGACGGAGGCCGACGTCCGGGCGTACGCCGACTCGCTCTACCAGCGCGTCGAGTGGCCGTGGGCTCGGAATGAGGACGAGACCGTCCTCTCGATGGGCTGGCACCCCGAGAGCAACATGATCCCGTACGAGTGGCGCGGCTACAGCGAGGGCATGATCCTCTACGTCCTCGGCCTGGGGAGCCCGACGCACCCGCTGGCGCCCGACACCTGGACGGCCTGGACCGACTCCTACGAGTGGGAGGACTTCTACGGCTACGAGCACGTCAACTTCACGCCGCTCTTCGGCCACCAGTACTCGCACCTCTTCGTCGACTTCCGCGGGATCCAGGACGAGTGGATGCGCCAGAAGTCGGCCGAGATCGGCGAGCCGTTCGATTACTTCGAGAACAGCCGGCGCGCGACGCTCAGCCAGCACGCCTACGCCATCGACAACCCGCGCGGCTGGCGGGGCTACTCGGACCTGATCTGGGGGCTCACGGCGTGCGATGGCCCGGCCGACGTGACGCTTCCGTATAACGGTGAGGACCGCGAGTTCCGAACCTACTGGGCCCGCGGAGCCTCGGCCGATCATGTCAACGACGACGGCACCATCACGCCGACGGCCACCGGGGGATCGATCCCGTTCGCGCCCGAGATTACCATCCCGGCGCTCATGGCGATGGCCGAGCAGTACCCCGGCGATCTCTGGACCGAGGACTACGGGTTCCGCGACGCCTTTAACCCGTCGTTCACCTACGAGGACGCCCCGATCAAGCGGAACTCCGAGGTCACCGACCGCGGGTGGTTCGACCACGACTACCTCGGCATCGACCAGGGGCCGATTTTGATCATGGCCGAGAACTTCCGGACCGGCCTCGTCTGGGAGACGCTCAAGAAGAGCCCGTACATCGTGCGCGGCCTCCAGCGGGCTGGCTTCCGCGGCGGCTGGCTCGACGGCGCCCGCGCCGAGGCGATGCCCCTCCTCGACCTTCCACCTGCCCGGACGGCCGAGGACCTTCCCGACCGCCGGCTCGTCGTGGTGCTCGGGTCCAGCACGGCCGAGGGGTTCGGGCCATCGGCCTCCGACAGCACCTGGGTCAACCGGCTCCGTATGCACCTCCGTGGGATCGACCCTGACCTCGACGTGCTCAACCTCGCCCGCGGCGGCTACTCGACGTACCACATCCTCCCGATGGGCTCTGAGGTGCCGGAGTCGATGCGCGGAGCGCCCGACCCGAACCTGAACATCGAAGCGGCCCTCGCGCGCGACCCGGTCGCCGTCATCGTCGGGATGACATCGAACGACGCGGCGTACGGGTTCGCCAACGCGGAGCAGGAGCGCAACTTCGAGACCGTCGCCCGGCTGGCGGAGGCGGCCGGTGTCCCGCTCTACGTGACCACGACAGCGCCCCGCAACTTCGACGCCGAGGCCCGCCAGCGGCAGGTGGCCGTCCGCGACTGGATCCTGCAGCGGTTCGGCGCCCGCGCCATCGACGTGTGGGACGGCATCGCGCTCCCGGACGGCTCGCTCGACCCACGGTTCGACATGGGCGACGGGGTCCACCAGAACGATGCCGGCCACCGGCTCATCTTCCAGCGCGTCCTGGCCTCAGGGCTCGTAGAGGAGGTGACGGAGTAATGGTGTGTGGGGGTATGGGAATGTGGGGGGCTCGCCCTGACACGCCTCGCCGCCCGTCCACGTCCCGCCCTTTTCCTTCGACGCACGCCACTTCCGCGACTCCCTTCGGTCTGAGCACCCGCGCTCTTGTCCTCACACTCCCACACCCACAAACCCCCACACCCATCCTCCGCAGTCTCCTCCTGCTCCTTCCCCTCGCGCTAATCGCCTGCGCCGACCCGAGCGACGAGGTCGTGCTCGAGTTCTGGGCGATGGGCGCCGAGGGCGAGAACGTCGGCCCGCTGATCGAGCGGTTCGAGGCCGAGAACCCCGGCGTCCGCGTCGAGGTGCAGCGGTTGCCGTGGACCTCGGCCCACGAGAAGCTGCTGACGTCGTTCGCGGGCCGCGCGACGCCCGACGTGTCGCAGCTGGGCAACACCTGGGTCGCCGAGATGGAGGCGCTCGGCGCGCTTCGAGCGCTCGACGAGTCCGTCCGCCAGTCAGAGGTTGTGGACGAGGCCGACTACTTCCGCGGCACGTGGGACACGAACGTCATCGACGGCCGGCTGTGGGGCGTGCCGTGGTACGTCGACACGCGCCTCCTCTTCTACCGCACCGACCTGCTGGCGGAGGCCGGCTACGACGCCCCGCCCGAGACGTGGGCCGAGTGGACCGAGGCGATGCGGGCCGTCCAGCGCGTCCAGCCCGAGGGCGGCTACCCGATCCTATTGCCCGTCAACGAGTTCGAACCGCCGCTCATCCTCGCGCTCAACACGGCCGACTTGCTCCGCGACGGCGAGCGCTTCGGCAATTTCCGCAGCGACGGGTTCCGGCGGGCGTTCGAGTTCTACATCGGCCTCTACCGCGACGGGCTGGCGCCGGCCACGAGTGGGACCGAGATCTCGAACCTGTACCAGGAGTTCGCGCGCGGCCAGTTCGCCAGCTACATCACGGGCCCCTGGAACATCGGCGAGTTCCAGCGCCGCCTGCCCGACTCCCTCGACGGCCGGTGGGCGACGGCCCCGATCCCCGGCCCCGACGCCGGCACGCCGGGCGTCTCGGTCGCGGGCGGCTCCAGCCTCGTCGTCTTCGAGGGGACCGAGCACCCAGAGGCGGCCTGGGCCCTCGTCGAGTTCCTGTCGCGCCCCGAGGTCCAGGTCGAGTTCAACGGGCTCACGGGCAATCTCCCGCCGCGTGAGGCAGCCTGGGAGCGGTCGGGCCTCGCCGATGACGAGTACGCCCGTGCCTTCCGCGACCAACTCCGCCACGTCCGCCCGACGCCGAAGGTGCCGGAGCAGGAGCGGATCGCGCAGACCATCCGCGTCTACGGCGAGTTCGCGGCGCGCGGCGAGATGACGGTCGACGAGGCGGTCGCGGCCATCGACCGGGACGTGGATCGGATTCTGGAGAAGCGGCGGTGGCTGCTGGAGAGGGAGGAGACGGGGAGTGTGGGGGCGTGGGAGTGTGGGAGTGTGGGTGTGCGGGGGGTTGGGAGTAGTTCTTTAGGAGGGCTTGGCGCCTTAAGTGGGGGCCGCTCTGGTCGTCGGTCAGGGGTGGCACGAGAGTCGTCAATGTGCAGTCCGGTCGCTACGAGCACCACTCCCATACCCCCATACTCACACACCCAGGAGGGCACCATCCCTACACCCACGCACTCCCACCCCCTGTAGCTCATGGTCAAGACGTTCAGAGAGCTTCGGGTGTACCGAACGGCGCGTGCGCTGGCGGCGGAGGTGTACGCGCTCTCGAAGCGATGGCCGAAGGAGGAGCGATACGCGCTGACGGACCAGATTCGCCGGTCGTCGCGGTCGGTGTGCGCGAACGTGGCGGAGGCGTGGCAGAAGCGGAGGTATCCAAAGCACTTCGTCAGCAAGCTCACGGACGCCGACGCTGGGGCTGCCGAGACGCAGGCGTGGCTCGACATGGCGCTCGACTGTGGGCTCATTGATGCGGAGACGCACGACAGGATGAGCACGGGTTACGACCGAGTGCTCGGCAGCCTCGTTCGCATGATGAAGGACCGCGATCGCTGGTGCGGCCCGTCTGCCCTCCGAGAGCCCGAGGTCGTCTACGAGGCGGGCGACTCGGCGGAGGTTGTCGCTGTGGAAGATGAAGGCGACGGCACTCACATGCCCACAATCCCACACCTCGACACCCACCGGGCGTGAGCACGGTCACCCATACCGACGCCGACCTCGCCACGACGCTCGGTCCGCCCCGGACCGCGGGCAGCGAGGTCGCCGCGCTGGGACGCCCGACCCGCTGGCGTCCGCGCCTGCCGGAGGCTGCCGCCAGCAGGGCGGCCGTCTTCTTCCTGGCGCCGGCCCTGGCGACCATCGGGCTGTTCTTCTTCCTCCCGGTGCTGGCCGCGTTCGTGCTCAGCCTCACCGACTTCGACCTCTACGCACTCGCCGATCCCGGCACCGCACGGTTCGTCGGTCTCAAGAACTACGTTGAGCTGGCGCAGAGCGCTGAGTTCTGGCAAGCGCTCCGCAATACGGCCTATTTCGTGGCGGTCGGCGGGCCACTCTCGGTGGCGGTCTCGCTCGGCGCAGCGCTGCTCGTGAGCGCGAAGATGGCCCGGCTGAAGGGGCTCTGGCGCACGGTCTTCTTCGCGCCCGTCGTGACGACGCTCGTGGTCGTCGCCGTCGTATTCCGCTACCTCTACAACGCCGAGTACGGGTTTCTCAACCACGGCCTCTCGTTCCTCGGCATCGAGGGCGTGGACTGGCTCGGCGACCCGACGTGGGCGATGCCGGCGATTATCGGGCTGGCCGTGTGGAAAAACTTCGGCTACAACATGATCATCTTCGTCGCCGGGCTAGCGGGGATCTCGGAGGAGCTCTACGAGGCGGCGCGGATCGACGGGGCCGGGTGGTGGGCCCAGTTCCGCCACGTCACGCTCCCCCAGCTGGCGCCGACGTTCCTGTTCGTCGG
>JBCDLV010000006.1:0-30647 GCA_038744895.1 Bacteroidota bacterium
ACGGGCGTAGCTCAATTGGCAGAGCAGCGGTCTCCAAAACCGCAGGTTGTAGGTTCGAGTCCTGCCGCCCGTGCTTCCGAAACGTCTTCTGTACCAACGACATGGCGACCCAGACCGAAACCAAGGCCCCCGGTGGCGCCCTCGGCAACTACGTAGTCGAGGTCCGCAAGGAGATGCGCAAGGTCAACTGGCCGAAGCGCCCGCAGCTGCTCAGCAACACGACGCTGACGCTCATCGCGTCTTTGATCCTCGCCCTGTTCATCTTCGGGGCTGACCAGGTCATCAGCCAGATCCTTCAGCTGATCTACAGCTAGCGCCAGCAGGCCCGTTCTCTCGACTCCGCTCCCGATTCATGCCCCGCCCCGCGATCCGCAAGTGGTACGTCCTCCGGACATTCTCCGGACACGAGAAGAAGGTCAAGGAGTACCTGGAGGGCGAGGTCGAGCGCCTCGGCTACGAGGACAAGCTCAACCAGATCGTCGTGCCGACAGAGACGGTCTTCGAGATGCGAGCGGGGAAGAAGAGGACACGTGAGAAGACGTCCTTTCCCGGCTATATCCTCCTGGAAGCCATCGTCGATCCGTACCTCCGCGAGGTGATCAACGGGGCGCCCTCGACCATCGGGTTCCTCGGTGCCAACGGGGAGCCGGTCCCGCTTCGGCCGGACGAGGTCAACCGGATCCTCGGCATGATGGACGAGGACCAGGGCGAGGTCATGGAGATCCCGTTCAAGGAGGGCGACGCCGTCAAGGTGGTCGACGGCCCGTTCAACACCTTCACCGGCTTCGTCGAAGAGGTGTACCCCGACAAGATGAAGGTCCGCGTGATGGTGTCCATCTTCGGGCGTAAGACGCCGCTCGAACTCGACTACCTCCAGGTCGAGCACGAGGGATAGGCCCTGCCCGCTGGCGCTTCCCCGCCAGTGGTGCATATGGAGGTGACGCGTTGTCCGCTTGAAACGCGGGCGAAGCCTCTCGGGTGGTCTGCTTTGCGCATCCGCTCCCGGTACCTTCCGATCCGCCGCTTTGTGCGGCTTCACCAGCGCGGGAGCCGATTTTCCTCGGCGTTCGCACCGCACCCCAGGAATGGCAAAGAAAATCGACGGCTACATCAAGCTGCAGATCAAGGCTGGGCAGGCTTCACCAGCCCCCCCCATTGGTCCTGCACTTGGTCAGAAGGGCGTCAACATCATGGAGTTCTGCAAGGCATTCAACGCCGCCACGCAGGAGAAGATGGGCCTCGTGATCCCGGTCGTGATCACGGTGTTCCAGGACAAGAGCTTCTCGTTCATCACGAAGAGCCCGCCGGCTGCCGTCCTTCTCAAGAAGGCCGCCAATATTCAGAAGGGCGCTGGCGACCCTCTACGCGAGAAGGTCGGCAAGGTGACCTGGGACCAGTGCCGGGACATCGCCGAGCAGAAGCTCGAAGACCTGAACGCGACGGACCTCGACAACGCCGCCCGCATGATCGCGGGGACGGCTCGCTCGATGGGCCTCACCGTCACGGGCGCCCCGGCCGCATAGCTCACTCCGTCGCCAGCAGGCGGCGGTCTCAGGTGCCCTGCCGGGCGCCTCGACACGCGGGAGCCAGCACCGCTGGCGTATGAACCGCACACCCCCCAACACCCATGGCAAAGAGAGGCAAGCGCTACCGCCAGGCCGCCGAGCTCGTCGCGAACGCGGCGGAGGAGGCTGGCGGGTCGCTCTCACTCGAACAGGCTGCCGAACTCGTCAAGAAGACGGGACGCGCCAAGTTCGAGGAATCCGTAGACATCGACATCCGCTTGGGCGTCGATCCGCGCCACGCAGATCAGATGGTCCGAGGCTCGGTCGCGCTCCCGCACGGTACGGGCAAGACCGTTCGCGTGCTTGTGCTCACCAACGAGGGCAAGCAGCCTGAGGCCACGGCCGCTGGCGCCGACATGGTCGGTCTCGACGAGTACGTCGACAAGATCCAGAACGAGGGCTTCACGGACTTCGACGTGCTCATCGCGTCGCCGGACGTGATGCCGCAGGTGGGTCGCCTCGGTCGCGTCCTGGGTCCTCGCGGCCTGATGCCAAACCCAAAGTCGGGAACCGTCACGAACGATCTCACCGAGGCCATCGAGGCGGTCAAGGCCGGCCGAATCGACTTCCGCGTCGACAAGGCGGGCATCGTGCACACCTCGATCGGCAAGTCCACCTTCTCGGAGGATCAGATCCGCGACAACGCGGACGCCTTCCTCAAGGAGATCATCCGCCTCCGCCCGGCTGCAGCTAAGGGCACGTACGTCAAAAGCGTGACCCTTTCGACCACCATGGGGCCTGCTGTCCCGGTCGACCGCAGCGACGTGGCCGGCTCCGCTCGATAACCCCGACCCTCCAGACCTCCACTGATATGGCGCTCACCAAAGAGCAAAAGGCCGAGGCACTCGGGGCGATCTCCGAGCAGCTCGACGGCGCGAACACCGTCTACCTCACCGATTACCAAGGGCTGACCGTCGAGCAGGCCACCGGGCTCCGGCGCGCATTCCGCGAAGCCGATGTCCAGTACAAGGTGCTCAAGAACACGCTCCTCCGCCGCGCGATGGAGGAGAAGGGCGGCTTCGACGAGCTGCTCGACGAGCTCAACGGCCCCACGGCGGTAGCCTTCACCAACGACCCGGCGAGCCCGGCGAAGGTGATTAAGAAGTTCCTCGACGACAACGACATCGAGGTGCCCCGCTTCAAGGGAGCCTTCATCGACGGTGCGATCTACGACGGCGACCAACTCGACGTGCTCGCCAAGCTGAAGAGCAAGGACGAGCTCCTCGCAGACATCCTCGGGTTGCTCATGGCACCCATCACGAACGTCGCGTCGGCCCTCGGCGCGCAGGGCTCTGGCTTGGCCAGCGTCATCCAGCAGATCTCCGAGAAGGAAGACGGCTGATTTCACCCGCTGGCGCCCCGCGCTGGCTCATCCCTTAATCAGCGGCGTAGCCCTCCTAGGCTGAGACCGCCGCAGGACATACCAAACCCATGGCAGACATCAACAGCATCGCGGAAAGCCTCGTCAACCTCACCATCAAGGAGGCCAACGAGCTCCTCACGGTCCTCAAGGACGAGTACGGCATCGAGCCAGCCGCCGCCGCCGCCGTCGTGGCTGGACCGGCTGGTGGCGACGGCGCCGCTGCCGTCGAGGAGCAGACCGAGTTCGACGTGATCCTCGCTGGCATCGGCGGCAACAAGATCGCCGTCATCAAGGAAGTCCGCGGCATCACAGGTCTCGGCCTCAAGGAGGCCAAGGAGCTCGTCGACAACGCACCGTCCCCGATCAAGGAAGGCGCCTCGAAGGAGGAGGCTGACGAGATCAAGGGCAAGCTCGAAGGCGCCGGCGCCGAGGTCGAGCTCAAGTAAACACCGCTGGCGTCTCGCCCTTGGGGCCGGGCGCCAGCCGACGCATCGCGCCCGGATCCGCCAGCGGACACCAGGCGCCTGCGCCACCCGGCCCGGCCGCTCTGGAATGTCCAGAGGGTCCGGGCCGCCTGCGGCTCCGGCGGTCCCACCCCGCCACGTCGCATGCGAACGCTCAGGAACCCAGCGTTCCCGACTCCGTTCGCTTCCGTCGGTCTCGCTCGCTGTCTCCACGGAGGCGCCAGCGGGTCACGGATGCCCGCGCTGCCGGCCCCGCTGGCAGCGCGTCCCGGGAGCCCTCTGGGCTGCGGCCGGGACCCTCGCATCAGCGGTCATCAACACCAGGGTACGCCTTGAGCAAGAGCACGAGAGCGCCGCGGCCGGCGCCCAGCGGAGAGTCCACCCGCCAGTCGTTCGCGAAGATCCCTTCGGCCCAGGACTTCCCAGACTTCCTGGAGATCCAGCTAAAGTCCTACCACGACTTCCTACAGGCGGATCTCGTCCCGGAAGAGCGGGACGCGGCCAAAGGGCTTGAAGCCACCTTCCGGGAGCATTTCCCCATCACGGATACGCGCGAGCGCTACACGCTCGAGTATCTCCACTTCACGCTGGAGGCGCCGAAGCACTCCATCCAGGAGTGCCTCGCGCAGGGCCTCACGTTCGCCTTGCCGCTCAAGGCAAAGCTTCGCCTGAGCGCCAAGGAAGACGAGGACGAGGACGAGCCCGAAGAAGCCATCCAGCAGGATGTCTACCTGGGCAACCTGCCGGTGATGACCGACAAGGGCACCTTCGTCGTCAATGGCGCGGAGCGGGTCATCGTCAGCCAGTTGCACCGAAGCCCAGGCGTTTTCTTCAGCCAGTCGGTCCACCCGAACGGGACGGACCTGTACAGCGCACGCGTGATCCCCTTCCGGGGCTCGTGGATCGAGTTCTCGACGGATGTCGCGAACGTGATGTGGGCGTACATCGACCGGAAGAAGAAGCTGCCCGTCACGGCATTGCTCCGCGCGCTCGGCTACTCCTCGGATTCCGAGATCGTCGGCCTGTTCGACCTCGCGGACGAGGAGAAGGTGACCAACAAGCGCGCCTTCGGCAAGCTCAAAGGGCGCACGCTGGCGTCGAGCGTGACCGTCGAGGTCAAGCACGAGACGATCGACGAGGACACCGGCGAGGTTCTGGAGGAGCGGACCGAACGCGAGGTGGTCCTCCCTGCAGAGCACGAACTCACTGAGGATGACTACGGGCTTCTCAAGGACGCGGGTGTGGAGTCTGTCATCTTGCGCCGTGAGGCCAGCGAGGACGACGACAGCCTCGACATGTCGACCCTCCTCAATACGCTGAAGAAGGATCCGACACACTCGGAGGACGAGGCGCTCAACCACCTCTACGAGACGCTCCGCAGCGCCGAAGCGCCGGACACAGATGCCGCCCGCGCGCTCCTCGACCGTCTCTTCTTCTCGGACAAGCGGTACGACCTCGGGGATGTTGGCCGCTACCGCATGAACAAGCGGCTCGGCCTGTCGAGCGACAACGACGCCGTCACGCTGTCCAAGGACGACATCGTCGCCATCATCACGGAGCTGGTCAAGCTCCAGAATGGCAAGTCGAACGTCGACGACATCGACCACCTCGGCAACCGCCGCGTCCGAACCGTCGGAGAGCAGCTCCAGAGCCAGTTCTCGCTCGGCCTCGCCCGCATGGCCCGCACCATCAAGGAGCGGATGAACATGCGCGACGCGGACAAATTCACTCCCCAGGACCTGGTCAACGCCCGGACCGTCTCGTCGGTGATCAACACCTTCTTCGGGACGAACCAGCTGAGCCAGTTCATGGACCAGACGAACCCGCTGGCGGAACTGACGCACAAGCGTCGGATGTCTGCCCTTGGGCCGGGTGGTCTCACGCGCGAGCGCGCGGGGTTTGAGGTCCGAGACGTCCACTACACCCACTACGGCCGTCTCTGCCCGATCGAGACGCCAGAAGGGCCGAACATCGGTCTCATCTCCAGCCTCTGCACGCACGGTGTCGTGAACCAGTTTGGGTTCATCGAGACGCCGTACCGCAAGGTCCGCAAGGGCAAGGTCACGAAGAGCATCGAGTACCTCTCCGCGGAGGACGAGGACCGCTTCGTGATCGCACAGGCCAACGCGCCGCTCAACGACGACGGCACGTTCGCAAACGACCTCGTTCGCGCTCGTATCTCTGGAGATGTGCCCCTGGTCGCGCCCGACGAGATCGACTACATGGACGTCGCGCCGAACCAGATCATCTCGCCAGCGGCGAACCTGATTCCGTTCCTGGAGCACGACGATGCCAACCGCGCGCTCATGGGCTCCAACATGCAGCGCCAGGCGGTTCCGCTGCTGCGTCCCGAGGCGCCCTACGTGGGCACAGGCCTTGAAGGCCGCATCGCGCAGGACAGCCGTGCGATCCTGGTGGCCGAGGGCGATGGGCTCGTGGAGTACGTCGACGCGACCAAGATTACGGTTCGCTACGACGAGACCCCCGAGGACGCCGATGCGGCCTTCGAGGAGCCCGTCCGGACCTATGACCTCGTCAAGTTCCGCCGTACGAACCAGGACACGAACGTCACGCAGAAGCCGCGCGTCGAGCCGGGCATGCGCGTCAAGAAGGGCGACCTGCTGGCGGACGGCGCGAGCACCGACAAGGGCGAGCTCGCCCTCGGCAAGAACGTGCTCGTGGCGTTCATGCCGTGGAAGGGCTACAACTTCGAGGACGCCATCGTCATCTCGGAGCGCGTGGTCCGCGACGACATCTTCACGAGTGTCCACATCGAGGAGTTCGAGCACCAGGTCCGCGACACAAAGCGCGGCGAGGAGGAACTCACGCGCGAGATCCCGAACGTCTCGGAAGAGGCGACCAAGGACCTTGACGAGCGCGGGATCGTCCGGATCGGCGCTGAGATCCATCCTGGCGACATCATCGTCGGCAAGATCACGCCGAAGGGCGAGACTGACCCGACGCCAGAGGAGAAGCTGCTCCGCGCCATCTTCGGTGACAAGGCCGGTGACGTGAAGGACGCCAGCCTCAAGGCCAAGCCGGGCATGAACGGCGTCGTGATCGACACGATGCTCTTCAGCCGTCGCAAGACCGACGCCATCACTAAGAAGGCGGAGGAGAAGCGACTCGAAGAGATTCAGCGCCAGCTGGAGCGCGAGGTAGAGGCCCTCCAGCAGTCGTTCTACGAGCGCTTCTTTGCCCTCATCGGGTCCAAGAAGGCTGGTGCTGCTATCGAGCTCCGCGACGGCACCGTCGTCGTGAGCGAGGGCGGCAAGCTTACCAAGACGGCGTTCAAGGAGATTGAGCCCGCCGACCTCAAGATCCGCCAGTCGTACACCAACGACGAGGACACCAACCGTCAGGCTTGGAAGCTCCTCGCCAACTACCAGCGTCGCCACCAGGAGGTGACAGGTGCGGCCGAGCAGGAGGAGTACCGAATCCAGATGGGCGACGAGTTGCCTCCGGGCATCGTCCAGCTGGCGAAGGTCTACGTCGCCAAGAAGCGCAAGCTTCAGGTCGGCGACAAGATGGCCGGCCGCCACGGCAACAAGGGCGTCGTCGCGAAGATTGTCCCGATGGAGGACATGCCGTTCCTGGAGGATGGCACCCCCGTCGATATCTGCCTGAACCCGCTCGGCGTGCCGAGCCGGATGAACCTCGGCCAGATCTTTGAGACGCTCCTCGGCTGGGCTGGCGAGCACCTCGGCGAGACCTACGCGACGCCCGCGTTCGACGGTGCGACCATGGACGACATCGCGTCCAAGTTGCGCGAAGCGGGCCTCCCGGAGGACGGCCGCGCGCAGCTCTATGACGGCCAGACGGGCAGTCCGTTCGACCAGAAGACGACCGTCGGGCAGATCTACATGCTCAAGCTGTCGCACCTCGTCGATGACAAGATCCACGCCCGGTCCATCGGGCCCTACAGCCTCATCACGCAGCAGCCACTGGGCGGCAAGGCCCAATTTGGCGGCCAGCGGTTCGGCGAGATGGAGGTGTGGGCGCTCTACGCCTATGGCGCCTCCAACGTGCTCCGCGAGCTCCTGACCGTCAAGTCCGACGACGTCCAGGGCCGCTCGAAGGCCTATGAGGCCATCGTCAAGGGCGACAACCTCCCCGAGCCGAACGTCCCCGAGTCGTTCAACGTCCTGCTTCGTGAGATGCAGGGTCTCGGCCTCGAAGTCAAGATCGACTAAGCCGGTACGAGGTACAGGGCACCGGGGACGTGGGAGACCACACCCGGCCCTGGCTTCGACTCCGAACCGTACCTAGTACCAAGTACCCAACAAAGAATGGCATTCGGCATCCAGCCGGCCCAGCCGGCCCCGAAGAAGTACTACAACTCGATCACCGTCAGCCTGTCCTCTCCGGAGACGATTCTGGAGCGGTCGTACGGCGAGGTGCTCAAGCCGGAGACGATCAACTACCGGAGCTTCAAGCCCGAGAAGGACGGCCTCTTCTGTGAGAAGATCTTCGGCCCGGTCAAGGACTGGGAGTGCCACTGCGGGAAGTACAAGCGAATCCGCTACAAGGGCATCATCTGCGACCGCTGCGGGGTGGAGGTGACCCAGAAGTCGGTCCGCCGCGAGCGGTTCGGGCACATCACGCTGTCTGTGCCAGTGGTCCACATCTGGTACTTCAAGAGCCTGCCGAACAAGATCGGCGCGCTCCTCGGGATGAAGTCGAAGGACCTGGACAAGGTCATCTACTACGAGAGCTACGTCGTCGTAAACCCGGGCGGGGCCGTCAACCTCGGCATCGAGCAGGGACAACTCCTGACAGAGAACGAGTACTTCGACGTTCTCTACCAGATTCGGGAGGACAACAACCGACTGGCCGACGATGACCCGGAGAAGTTCGTCGCCATGATCGGCGGCGAGGCTGTCGAGGAGCTGCTGAAGCGGCTCGACCTGGACATGCTGGCGACCGAGCTGCGCTTCCAGGCGCGAACCGAGACCAGCCAGGCTCGGAAGGCGGAGGCGCTCAAGCGGCTCGGCATCGTCGAGAGCTTCCGCAAGGCTTCTGGGCGCACCGAGAACCTCCCGGAGTGGATGGTCATGAAGGTGGTCCCCGTGATTCCGCCGGAGCTTCGGCCGCTGGTCCCGCTCGAAGGAGGGCGATTCGCGACGAGTGATCTCAACGACCTCTACCGCCGGGTCATCATCCGCAACAACCGGCTGAAGCGCCTGATCGACATCAAGGCCCCCGAGGTGATCCTGCGCAACGAGAAGCGTATGCTCCAGGAGGCCGTCGACTCGCTGTTCGACAACTCCAGGAAGGCCAACGCGGTCCGCTCGGACTCGAACCGTGCCCTCAAGTCGCTCAGCGACATGCTCAAGGGCAAGCAGGGGCGGTTCCGCCAGAACCTTCTCGGCAAGCGCGTCGACTACTCGGGCCGCTCGGTCATCGTCGTCGGACCGGAGCTGCAGCTCCATGAGTGCGGCCTGCCCAAGGAGATGGCCGTCGAGTTGTTTAAGCCGTTCATCATCCGCAAGCTGATCGAGCGTGGCATTGTCAAAACGGTTAAGTCTGCCAAGAAGGTCGTCGACCGGCGGACGGCAGACGTCTTCGACATCCTGGAGAAGGTGATCGACGGGCACCCGGTGCTCCTCAACCGCGCACCGACGCTGCACCGCCTCGGCATCCAGGCCTTCCAGCCGGTCCTCATCGAGGGCAAGGCGATCCGGCTCCATCCGCTCGTCACGACGGCCTTCAACGCCGACTTCGACGGCGACCAGATGGCGGTTCACGTGCCGCTGTCACACGACGCCATTCTTGAAGCGAGCGTCCTCATGTTGGCCTCGCACAACATCTTGAGTCCGGCGCACGGCGGCCCGATTGCGGTGCCTTCGCAGGACATGGTCCTCGGCATGTACTACATGACCAAGGAGCGCAAGGGCGAGAAGGGCGAGGGCATGGTGTTCACCTCCACGCGCGAGGTGCGTCAAGCGTTCGACCAGGAGAAGCTGGCGCTGCACGCGTCGATCAAGCTTCGCCTGAACGAGGACGAGTTCATGGGCGACGCCAAGGCTGGCGACATGATCGACACGACGGTCGGCCGGGCGCTCTTCAACGACATCGTCCCGGATGGTGTCGGCTACATCAACCAGGTTCTCTCCAAGAAGAGCCTGCGCCCCATCATCATGGGGGTGTTCAAGGCGACCGACTTCCCCCGTACGGCCACGTTCCTCGACCGAATCAAAGACCTCGGTTTCGGCCAGGCCATGCTCGGTGGGCTTTCCTTCTCGCTCTCGGACATCGTGGTCCCGGATGCGAAGCAGAAGCTGATCCAGGATGCCGAAGACCGCGTCGACGAGATCCGCTCGAACTACGAGATGGGCTTCATCACCGAAGCCGAGCGGTACAACCAGGTCATCGACGTCTGGACGACGACGAACAACGAGATCGCGACGGTCCTCTACGACGCGCTCAAGGACGACCAGGACGGGTTCAACGCCATCTACATGATGGCTGACTCTGGGGCGCGTGGTTCGCGCGAGCAGATCCGCCAGCTGGGCGGCATGCGCGGGCTCATGGCGAAGCCTCAGAAGTCGCAAGCGGGCTCCGCTGGCGCCATCATCGAGAACCCGATCAAGTCCAACTTTAAGGAGGGCCTGTCCGTCGCCGAGTACTTCATCTCGACGCACGGCGCCCGCAAGGGCCTCGCGGATACCGCTCTTAAGACCGCCGACGCTGGGTACCTGACGCGCCGCCTCGTCGACGTGAGCCAGGACGTGACGATCACGATGTACGACTGCGGAACACTCCGTGGCGTGCGCATGGAAGCGCTCAAGGACAACGAGGACATCGTCGAGAGCCTTCGCGACCGGATCGTCGGTCGCGTGTCCGTTCACGATGTCCGCGACCCGGAGTCCGACGAGGTGATCCTCCGCCGTGATGATCTCATCACGGACGAGATCGCAGACCGGATCGCCGAGACCTCCATCGAGACGGTCGAGATCCGATCGGTGCTGGCCTGCGAGGCCGACCGCGGCGTCTGCGCGCTGTGCTACGGCCGCGACCTTGCCAACGGGCGGCTGGTACAGGCTGGCGAGGCAGTGGGTGTGGTGGCCGCACAGTCCATCGGCGAGCCGGGGACGCAGCTCACCCTCCGGACCTTCCACATCGGTGGCACGGCATCGCGCATCGCAGCCGAGTCGACCATCGAGACCAAGTTCGCCGGAAAGGTCGCTTTTGAGAACCTTCGCACCGTCACCAACGGCGAGGGCAAGTCGATCGCGCTCGGGCGGTCGGGTGAGGTTCGCATCCTAGACAAGGACGGCAAGCAGCGAATCGCCTACACCATTCCCTACGGTGCGGAGGTATCCGTGAAGAAGGGCAAGACGGTGGAGAAGGGCGACGTGATCGCCAGCTGGGACCCGTACAACTCGGTCATCGTGGCCGAGACGGCGGGCACCGTCCGGTTCCAGGACATCATCGAAGGCACGACCTACCGCGAGGAGTCGGACGAGCAGACCGGTTTCCGCGAGAAGGTGGTCACCGAGACACGGGAACGCTCGCTGACGCCTGCGCTCGTGATCGACGGCGACGGCGGTCGTGAATACACGATGCCGGTCCGCGCTCGCCTCCAGGTCAACGCTGGCGACAAGATCAAGGCGGGTACGGTGCTCGCTAAGCTTCCGCGCCAGTCGGCCGGTACGCGAGACATCACCGGTGGCCTCCCACGCGTGATCGAGCTCTTCGAGGCGCGCCAGCCGAGCGACCCGGCCGTCGTGACGGAGATCGACGGCGTCGTCTCCTTCGGCGGCCGTAAGCGCGGCTCCCAGGAGGTGATCGTCACGTCTCGCGACGGCGCCACAGAGAAGACGTACCTCGTGTCGCTCTCGAAGCACCTGCTCGTTCACGAGAACGACTTCGTGCGTGCTGGCGAGGCGCTCTCCGACGGCCAGATCTCGCCGCAGGACATCCTCGCGATCCTCGGGCCCACGGCTGTTCAGGAGTACCTCGTCAATGAGGTCCAGGAGGTGTACCGCCTCCAGGGCGTCGGTATCAACGACAAGCACATCGAGGTGGTCGTCCGCCAGATGATGCAGAAGGTCCGGATCACTGATCCAGGGGACACGCCGTTCCTGGAGGGCAACCTCGTGGACCGGATCCGCCTGGAGCAGACGAACGACGCGATCTACGACACCTTCGTGGTGGTCGATTCGGGCGACTCCGACCTGCAAATCGGCCAGTCGATCACACGCCGCCAGCTGCGGGACACGAACTCGCAGATGAAGCGCGAGGCCAAGACCGAGATCGAGGTCCGCGAGTCCCAACTGGCGGTCGCCGAGCCGGTCCTTCTCGGGATCACGCAGGCAGCGCTGGCCACGGACTCGTTCATCTCGGCGGCGTCGTTCCAGGAGACCACCAAGGTGCTCACGGAGGCTGCGATCGCGGCCAAGTCAGACGGGCTCCTCGGTCTCAAGGAGAACGTGATCATCGGCCACCTCGTCCCGGCGGGCACCGGCCTCCGCGACTACCGCGACATCGTCGTGGGTAGCCGGCAGGAGCTCGAAGCCTTGCAGGCGACGCAGGACGCGCTCGACCGCGGCCTGGCCACCGGGGACGGCGACCTCCTCGGAGCTCCGGCCGCACCGCCAGCGGACGACGAGACGCTCGCGGAGATCAACCGCCGCCTCGGCTAGACCGACCCGCTGGCGACCTGATTCGGCGCCCCGGCTTCGCGAGAGGTCGGGGCGCTGTGTGTTTCTGCTGGCGGAGGGCACTGCACGGGGCGATCTTGAAGACGACCCCCTGGATGCCATGAAGGTCACTGAGCACTATGAGCGCGCCGACGGGCCGCTCTTTTCGTACGAGATCATCCCGCCGACGCGTGGCGCGTCCGTCGCGGATGTGCTCGGCGTGGTCGAGCAGCTGAAGCCGTACGATCCGCCCTTCATTGATGTCACGAGCCACTCGGCAGAGGTCATCTACGACGAGCAGCCCGACGGCACCATCCGCAAGCGGGTCAAGCGAAAGAGGCCGGGCACCCTCGGCCTCTGCGCCGCGATCCAGTACCGCTTCGGGATCGACGCGGTCCCCCACATCCTCTGCCGCGGGTTCACGCAGGAGGAGACAGAGGACGCGCTCATCGAGCTTAACTACCTCGGCATCCACAACCTGCTGGCGGTGCGGGGCGACGACAAAGGGATCTCCAAGCCCTACCGCAGCGATAGGCGTCGCAACGAGCACGCTGGCGAACTCGTCGCCCAGATCCAGGCGATGAACAACGGTCGCTACCTCGCCGACCTGCTGGACGCCGCCCATACGGACTTCTGCGTCGGCGTCGGGGGCTATCCGGAGAAGCACGTCGACGCGCCCAACATGACGTGGGACGTACTCAACCTGAAGCGCAAGGTGGACGCTGGCGCCGACTACGTAGTCTCCCAGATGTTCTTCGACAACGCCCACTTCCTACGCTGGGTCGAGCGATGTCGCGACGTCGGGATCGACGTGCCGATCGTCCCCGGTCTGAAGATCCTGACCTCGAAGCGCCAGCTACAGTCCCTGCCTCGGACGTTCTACACCGAGATCCCGGAACCGCTGGCGGCCGAGGTCGAAGCCGCAAAAGACGAGCACGTGGCAGACGTAGGCATCGAGTGGGCCAGAAAGCAGGCTGAGGAACTCGTCGACGCGGGCGCGCCGGGCATCCATTTTTACGTCATGTCGACGGCCAAGCACGTGGTCAAGGTCGCGGAGCCACTGCGGCGGCTGGTGGGGTAGGAGCGGTCACGGGCAGACGCCCACTGGCCGCCGGCTCGCAAAGGCCTCCGCTTCACGCTCCAGCCAGTTGTCGTACTTGCAGGGCGCATCGATGTCGCCGCCCTCGACCGCGTAATAAGCCAGTCCCATCAGCAGAGGACTGTCGAGGTAGACCCAGCGCTCGAGCCCCGACTCGACCGCTGGCGACGGGTCCAGCGGGGCCCGGAGGGACGTTTCTGCTCGAGTGAGTTCATGGTGTTGCATCACGTGGACCAGCTCATGAGCTGCCGTGTCGTAGAACTCGTCGTCATCGCGTCTGACGAACACCGACCCGAGGATGGCGCGTCCGTTGCTGGCGCCGCCGAATGGCACCGACTCGCGTCCGTCGCCCGAGAAAAGCGGGGCACCGAACAGCAGCGATCGGCCCAGGGCCAATTCCGAGTCACGCTGTGCGAGTATGAGACCAAACACGAGAGCGTTCACCGGGAGCAGCCGGGCCCGTACGGATCCGGACGTGGGGCGCACATCCACCCGGACGAAGCCTAGATGAGTCGCTACCCGGTCCAGTGGAGGCCGGTCGTGTGTGGCGTTTTCGATGATCGATGAGCCCAGGTCATGCGTGAGCCGGGCGGGCCATCCCCACGCCAGGTTCTCTCGCCGGCTGATCTCTCCCGCTACCCACTTGCCCCCGTACGCGACGGCGCCGCCAGCAGCACCCCGGCTTGAGCCGCGTGCGAGCCGCCTGAGCCGCGACCCGTCCTCTCCATTGATGACGGCACCTACGCCTCCGAGGACAGCGCCGAGAGTGACGTTGTAGATGGCGAGTCGTGCATCCTGGCCCGCTGGCGCCGACGTGCCCTGACGCGGTGGAACTTGATTCGACGTGGTCGCACAGCCCGCTAGGAGAAGCGCAAGACTGGCAAGTCGAGGGACAATCCTGAAGCTCATCGGGAGGGCGGAAGGGGGCTTTACACGCTACGAGGGCGCGGGCCAGCGTCCAACCGGATCGCCCTGATCCGCTAGCGGACTCAGACGCCGGCTGCCGTGAGATAGCGGTTCTCCAGAGTCCGCATGGCTGCCCTCTGGTCATCGGTGGCATCGTCGTGGCCGCAGAGGTGCAGCACCCCGTGGGCGACGTAGCGGAGCGCCTCGTGCTCCTCTGTGACGCCGAACTCCGGCGCGCGCTCGGCGGCGGTGTCCAGGTCGACGTACACCTCGCCGTCGATCTCGCCGCCAGCGTGTGCCTCCTCGTCGAGAACGAACGAGACCACGTCCGTTTCGTAGTCGTGCCCGAGCCACTCGCGGTTAAGGTCGTGGACCAGCTCGTGGTCTCCCAGGACGATCCCGAGGGACGTCACACGAACGCCTTCCCCAGCGACCACAGCCGCGACGACCGCGCGGATCGCATCGGACGCCAGCTGGCGGCTCGGATGCGCCTGATGGACCTCCACGACAAGCGCCGCCCCCGCTGGCGGGGCGCCAGCAGGCTCAGTCACACCTCGGCCTCGGGCGACCAGTCGCCCTCGAAAAGCGGCTCACTGAGCGACAGGACCACCGCCGCTTGGGCGACTTCTGGGGCCACGGTCAGGAAATCGGCGGAGAGCAAGCGTTCGGAGACGTTGGCGTAGAGGGAGCATGCCGCCTCACGCTCGACGACCAGCCCGGCGACGCGACCGCCGCCACGCGCGAAGAAGATCACCTCGCCCAGTTCGTCTGACGTGACCAGCCCCGCACAGTCGTGAAGCTCCAGGTGCGACTCGGTGCCGTACACCTTGACGATCGACGTGTCTCCGGAAGCCGTGACCTCGACGGCAAGCCGACGCCCGCTGGCGGCGTCGGTCAGCGCGAGCCGCGTGAGGCTGCCGTCACGCTCGGGTGTCACGCCCAGCGTGGCCGCAGCGCGGTCGAGGTCGGCGTCTGGGAGGCGAGGCATCGCGGGCTCGGTGTGGGAGCGCAAGGTACGATCAGGAAATCAGCCGCCAGGAACGGGCTCGGGTGCCCCGGCCTGCGCCTCTTGCATGGCCTCGATCTCCGCGCGGATCTGGTCGGCGGTGCGCCGGAAGCGGTCGTCTCCGATCGCGTCTGCGATGCGGTTGGAGAATGCCGCCGCCCGGTCGAACTGGCCGCTCAGGATGTAGGATGACTGCACGTACTGGACGTACTGGAATGCCTGCTCCTGGCCCGCCGACGACTGGGCTGTCGAGAACTGATCGAGCGCGAGCGTCTCCGCCTCTCGAAGGGTCTCCGCTGACAGGTCATTCCGCCCGGCATCTGCGTAGCCCTCGGCGAGCGTGAGCAGCGATCCCAGCCCCGGTGCGACCGTCTCGAACGGGACCGCCTCGTTGAGTCGATCGAGGAGGGCAACGGCTTCCTGCTGGCGCCCTTGCTCGCCGAGTCGCGCCGCGATGGTACCGAGGCGGATGCGGTAGCCGTCGGCCATGTTGCGGGCGTTCTCGTCGAGGTATACGTCGGGGTCGTCGAGCCCGTCGAACCGGAAGCTGGACAGGCGAGAGAGGGCGACCTCTGCCTCGACGTATCCATCCGGATCCCCAGCACCGCGCTCCAGGGGTACCACGCGACGCGCGAGCCCCTCGTTCTGGAAGTAGTCCTGCATGCCAAGCTCAGACGCCTGGGTAACGGTCCCCGCGAAGTACACCGGTCGCTTCCACCCATCCTCTGCGACGGACCGCAGAATGTCGAGAACGGCGAGGTCGGCGGTGTAGAGCACCGTCTGTCCCTCCCCGAGAGACTGGCCCCGGAGCGTCCACGTCATCCGGTCGGGTATCGATTCAGGCGGTACGATGCCGGCGACCGTCTCGTCGGTGAACGCCGACGCGTCCACGGGAAGAGAGACCTGAGACTCCTCGATCAGGCGAGGCGCCAGGGCCCCGGTGGCCCGCTCCGTGATCGGTCCAGAGATGCCTGCCAGATCGGCGTCCGAGACGGACATCGGCAGCGGAGCGCTCTCGCGGTTCCACTGGTCCCTCAGCTGGCGGATATACCAGGGCGTGTTGAGCAGCGACAGGTTGACCACGCGCACGTCGCGGCGGACGCCCATCACCTCCTGCATGTACCACAGGGGGAAGGTGTCGTTGTCGCCGTTCGTGAACAGGATGGCGTTGGGCGCGGTGGACTGGAGCAGGTTGTGGGCGAAGTCCGTCGCGATGCGGCGGCCGGAGCGGTCGTGGTCGTCGTAGTTCTCGACGGTCATCCACCCGGGCACGGCGAGGAACAGCACAGTCGCGACCGCGATGCCCGCCAGCTTGCGCGCCGACTCAGCGGTCTTCGAGAGCGCGTCCGTCACGAGATCCACCAGTCCCGTCGCCCCCAGACCGATCCACAGCGAGAAGGCGAAGAAGGACGCCACGTACGAGTAGTCCCGTTCTCGCGGCTGGAAGGGCGTCTGGTTGAGGTACAGGATGATGCCGACGCCCGTCACCAGGAACAGGAACCCGACGGACAGGGCCCGCCGCCAGTCGCGCTGCACGTGGAAGGCAAGCCCCAGGAGCCCCAACAGCAGCGGCAGGCCGAAGTACACGTTCTGGCTGGCGGCCTCCGATGGCGATCGCGGCTCCGGACCTGCACGGTCGCCTAGGCCGACAGCCCACCCCGAGTCTTGGACATCAGACTGCTTCCCGACAAACTGCCACATGAAGTACCGGGCGTACATGTGCCCGAGCTGGTAGTTCAGGAAGTAGTCCCAGTCTGAGTCGTACTGCGCGTAGGCTTGGACGTGTTGCGGAGCCGAGGAGTGGCGGCGCGGGAATGATGTCTCCACATCGATCTGCCCGGTCCGGTCGTTGAACGTCTCGCCGGACAGCAGCGGCGTGTCGCCGTACTGCTCCCGCTTGAGGTAGCTCACGATGGCCTCGGCGTTCTCCGGGTCGTTCTCGTCGATGGGCGGGTCAGCCGCGGAGCGGATGAAGATGAGCCCGTACGACGAGTAGCCCAACATCACCATCGTCACTACGAGGGCCGCCAGGTTGAGGACCGGCCGCTGGTTCTTCTGGGTCCACCAGACGGCCCCGCACAAGACCGCGACGAAGGCCACCAGGAAGAGCGTCGGGGCCCCGCTGGCGCCGGCGATGGAGGGGAGCGTCTGGACCACGCCGGGGTAGATCATCAGGAAGATGAGAACCGACACAACGCCTGTTATGGCGAGCCCTCTAAACCGCTGTCCGTTGGTCCAATCGTCGCGATCCACCTTCTGGAAGAAGACGATCAGGGCGATGAAGAACAGTGTCAGTACGTTGAGCAGGTGGACGCCGATCGCGAGTCCAAACAGGTAGGCAATGGCGACGAGATAGCGGTCGGCGTGGAGGCCGAAGGGGTGCTCGCCGCGCTTCGCCAGCTCCGTCTCCTCTGCCCGCGTAGCGTCCCGCCAGACCAGCGCCAACCACACCACGAGCGCCGTGAAGAGCATCGACATGGCGTAGACCTCGGCCTCGACGGCGTTGAACCAGAACGAGTCCGTCGCCGCGAACGTCAGCGCGCCGATGGCCCCACCTGCGTTCGCGCCGACGCGCTGCGTGGGTGTCCAGGTGGCCGGGTGGCCGGCCCACACGCGCACCAGGCGCAGGATCACGAGGTGCGTCAGGAGGATGGTGGCCGCGCTGCACAGCACCGAGACCAGGTTCACCGCGAACGCCACCGGCTCCGGGCTGAGGCCGCCGAACAGGGGCGCGAACATCGAAAAGAGGCGGCCCACCAGCATGTAAAAGGGCGCGCCGGGCGGGTGGCTCACCTGCAGCCCCCACGAGATGGCGATGAACTCGCCAGAGTCCCAGAACGGAGACGTCTCGGCCATCGTGGCGATGTACAGGACGAGCGAGACGAGGAAGACCGCGGCAGCGACGAGGCGGTCGATCAGAGGTCCAGTCATGCGGAGTGAAACCAGGGACGTCCGAGGCGGACGGCGGGCGACGTACGGAAAAGATACCCCGCGCCAGCGGGGCTCTTGGGAGGCCACAACGGAGAGACCGCCGCGGTTCGGGTGCGGGCACTGGCGAGGTCCCGCTGGCGTTCGACGACCATGCGCACCGCCCTTCTGTTGTTCGCTCTCGCTCTCGCCGTCGCGCTGCTGGCGTGGTGGGTCGGGAGAGGGGAGCGCAGCACCGACATCGCCTGGGACGCGATCGAGCGCGACCTCGCCACGCGCTATCCCGATGTGTCGACCGTCTCGACGGCCCAACTGGCGGAGCGCCTCGGCGACGCGACGGCCCCGCTGCTTCTCGATGCACGAGATGCCGAGGAGTATGCAGTCTCGCACCTGCCCGGTGCCAGACGCGTCGACCCGGACGCATCGCCAGCGGAGCTTGCCGACGCGCTGTCCGATGTCGACCGCCAGCGGGCGGTGGTCGTCTACTGCTCCGTCGGGGTGCGATCGGCGGGAGTCGCGCAGCGGCTCGGGGAGGCCGGCTTCGACGACGTGCGCAACCTGGAGGGCTCCATCTTCAGGTGGGCGAACGAAGGCCGCGAGGTCGTTCGCGATGGCGAGCCCGTTCGGGAGGTCCACCCGTACGACTCGCTCTGGGGGCGGCTGCTGAGCGAGGACCTGCGCACTCCGTAGCCCTTGGCAATGACCGCTGGCGCGGTGCACCTTGCAGTATGGACGCGCCAGCTGTTCCCCGTCTCAAGGTGTGCTGCATCGGGTCGGTCGATGAGATGCGGCTGGCCGTGCGGCTCGGTGCGGATGCGGTCGGGCTCGTGGGGCCGATGCCGAGTGGGCCCGGCGTGATCCCGGATGCGGCGATCGCGGAGATCGCCCGGTCGGTGCCTCCCCCGGTGATGTCGGTGCTGCTCACGAGCGCCACCGACGCCGACGAGATCGCTCGCCAGGCCGATGCCGCTGGCGTCGGAGCGGTTCAGATCGTGGACCGTGTCTCGGTCGCGACGCTGGCGCGGTTGCGCGTGGCAGCGCCGGGACGCTCGCTGTGGCAGGTTGTCCACGTCGGCGGTCCAGAGGCCATCGCCGAGGCAGAGAGTGTCGCGCGCCACGTCGATGCGGTCCTGCTCGATTCGGGCAACCCGTCGGCGGCTGTAAAAGAGCTCGGCGGCACAGGACGCGTTCACGACTGGACCGTGAGCCGCCGAATCCGAGAACGTCTCAACGTACCGGTCCTGCTGGCGGGTGGCCTCCGCCCAGACAACGTGGCGAGTGCTGTCGCCCGCGTCGGCCCGTTCGCACTCGACGTGTGCTCGGGCGTCCGCACCGCTGGCACACTCGACGCTGGGAAGCTGTCGGCACTCTGTGCCGCCGCGGGCGTCCGCCCTGGAGCGTCCGACGTGCCTACCAGCCGCTCCTCGCGTCCCGAACGGCCTCCGCCAGCCGGGCGGCCGTGACCTCGCCATAGCCGAAGGCGTACGCCAGCAGGCCTCCGCAGTTGAACACCCAGGTCGTGGGAATCCACGTCATGGGCAGGCCGAGAAGGGCCAGCCGCCGATCCTCCTTCTCGGGCTTCGCGCCCGGAACGACGACCTCCGGGATGCCTCGGACGCCGTGCTCCTCGAGGACCTCCGACCCGTCCTCGCCGTCGTTCCAAACGGTCACGAACGTGACAGAGTCCGCGCCGAGGGCGTGGTGCTGTGCCCAGACGGGCCGCAGCTCGTGCAGGGAGTTGCCGCACCAGGGCGCCCAGACATGGACCAGGTGGACGCCGTCGGCGGAGACGATCTCGCGGAGCGCCGCGTCGACGTCGGGGGGAGCGCTAGTCATGGTCCCAGGACTTGGCAGCGTTGTCGAGGGCCTGCCGGAGCATGTCCGGCGAGACCTCGCCGAAGTTGAAGGCGTACGCCAGCTCGCCCCCGCGATTGAAGATCCACGTCGTCGGGGTCCAGGTGACGGGCAGGCCTAAGAACGACTGGCGCCGCTCGTCGATGTCGCGGCTCCACGGTCCGCTCGGCTGTCCGTAGACGCGCACGTGGTCGGCTTCCGGGATGCCGAACCGGGCGAGCCGGTCGGCCGCAGGGTCGCCGTCGTTCCACATGGTCACGAACGAGAACGACACGTCCTCGCGCTCCTCGACCACCTCGTACCAGCCGCTCTCGAACTCCGCGCGTGAGTTGCCGCACCACGGCGCCCAGAAGTGAACGACGTGAACGCCTGGCCGCGAGACGGTCGCGGCGACGGACTGCTCGACCGCTGTGTCGATGCCGGGGGCGTCCATCTCAGCCAGAAGAATAGGCTCCGGCGGCGGCGGAATGGGGATCGATACCTGGGCGGAGGCAGAAGCCGCCAGCAGGAAGGAAAGGGCGAGGATGCGCATGATGCGTTGGGTGTGTGGCTAGGCTCCGCCGACAACGACGACGATCTCTCCACGAACCTTGGGTTGGCTCCCGTAGTGTGCCGCAAGGTCGTCCAGGGTTCCCCGGCGTACCTCCTCGTGGAGCTTCGTGAGCTCTCGGCCCACGGCGGCAGGTCGGTCTCCGCCGAGAACCTCCGCTAGCTGGCGAAGCAGCTTGACCACGCGGTGCGGGCTCTCGTAGAGCACCATCGTGCGCGCTTCGTCGGCGAGGGCATTCAGTCGTGTCTGCCGGCCTTTTTTGTGAGGGAGGAAGCCCTCGAAGACGAACCGGTCCGTCGGCAGCCCGCTGGCGACGAGGGCCGGGACGAAGGCCGTAGGCCCTGGGAGTGCCTCGACGCGCACGCCCGCCTCCGAGGCAGCGCGCACCAGCAGAAAGCCGGGGTCCGAGATCCCTGGCGTGCCCGCGTCGCTGACGAGCGCGACCGTCTCGCCAGCCTCCATCCGCTCGACCAGGCCCGCCACGCGCCCATGCTCGTTGTGGACATGGAAGCTGAGGCGCGGCGTCTCGATCCCGTAGTGCGCGAACAGCGTCCCGGTGGTGCGCGTGTCTTCGCAGGCGACGACATCGGCCTCCTTGAGGACGCGAAGCGCGCGGAGGGTGATGTCCTCCAGGTTGCCAACGGGCGTGGGGACGAGGACGAGCACAGGCGGTAGCGGCGAGTCCAAGCGAAGTTCGGCCCAGACGTGCTTTGCCGCGTCGGGTGGCGATGAACCGTCGGAGACGAATCCATCCGTGGGGTCTCGGCCTGCTGGCGAGCCGCCTGCCGCCAGCGGGGGGCTTAGGCTCTCCGCTTGAACCGGCCCGCCAGCGCACGGATCGGGTCTCGCCAAGCCGGGTCACGCGTCTCTCGCAGCGCGAGGTAACTGCCCAGGACGCCCACGATCACATTCGCCGCCCACATCCCGAGCCACGGCGGCAACAGGCCGCGGTCCGCCAGCTTCTCGCCCTGGACCAGTGAGATCCAGTAAAACAGGAACACGATCACGGCCAGCGTGGCCACCAGGCCGACGCCCGCTCGCGGAACGGCGAGGCCCAGCGGGACGCCGATCAGCACGAACACGATGCACGCGAGCGCGATCGAGTTCTTTTTGTAGATCTCGACGCGAAAGCGGTCGGCCCGCTGGCGCTCCGTGGTGAGCGTCGCGGTGGCTGTCTCGGCGGTGGCGGCGACGGAGCGCACCCTGCGGAGCGCCAGGTCATACGCGGCGCGACGCTCGGTGTCGTCCAGTCCGTCGAGGACGTCGCGGTGAGGCCCGACCGTCGGGGCGGCGCCAGCGGTGGTGTCCGGAGTGGCCCCGCTGGCGATGTCGACCGTCGCTACGGCGGGAATGTCTGTGACCGTCTCCGGCTCGGACGGCGACCGGCCCCAGCGCTGGATCGTGCTCCGGATGGAATCCGCCTGGCCGTCGGAGAGCCGGTCGAGCGAGTCGACGGCCGCCAGCATGTCGGTGGTGCGCATCGTGCGATCGGTGCGTCCGCGTCCCTCTCGCTCGCGGCGCTCGAACCCTCCGAGGCCCGACAGGTCGATCGCCATCCGGTAGCGGTCGAACGTGATGCGCTCGTACTGCTCGACCCGGCCGTCGGGGCGGCGGCGGTGGATCGACCCGTTTTCCAGGAGCATCGTCAGCCGCTCTCCGCCGAACTGAGATTGGAGCCGCGCCCGCTCGGCGGTGAGCTGCGCCGTTCCACCTCCCGGACTTCGGCTCTCGAACACCGTCACGCCGAGCAGCAGCCCCGCCGAGTCCTGGGGGATCTCGTCGGCGCGGATGGCATAGCCGCCGACGCCCGTGTAGAACTCGCCGGGCGTGAGTGCGAACCCCGGTCGCGAAACGCGGATATCGTTCCAGAGGCCACTCATCCGGTAGTTGGCCTCGGGGAGCATCTGGTTGTTGAAGAACGCCATCGCTCCGGTGAGCAGCAGCCCCACCACGGCCACCGGCCACGCCAGCCGGGGGAGGGACACGCCGGCGCTCTTCGCGACGAGGTAGCCACGGCTCTCCGCCAGCTTGCCGAAGGTCGCCAGCAGGGCGATGAGCCACGACATCGGGACTGCCAGCGTCACCATGTAGGCGAGGCTGTAGGTCACCAGCTCCGCGATGGCTCCGAACGGCAGGCCCCTCCCGACGAGGTCGTCCATGTGCGAGAACAGGAACTGCATCAGCAGCAGGAACAGGAGCGTCACGAGGGCCGCCCCGAACGGGAGCGGCAGCCCTTTGAGCAGCTGGCGATGGAGGCGCGTGAGCATCGGCGGGAAGCTAGTCGGTGAACGCGTCGTTCCCGCCGTTCGCCTGCGGTCCCACCCGGTGGCCGGCGCCAGCGGGGGCGCCAGAGCCTCTGCTCGGGACAAATGCCGTGCGCCGGAGCGGCGCTACTGTGGCGCCGTGCGCTTGGCCCAATCCCTCATCGTCCGCACGACCGCGACACCGGCCAGACCTACGAGACCGACCATCAGCGCCAGGTAGAGCAGCGCCTGCGACGTAGCCCCTTGGCCTGAGCCCGGCCAGTGGAGTTTGCCGTTCGCCATCAGCAGCTGGACGGGCTGGCCGACCTCCGTCAGGTACCACTCGTCCCCGGGCAGTTGCGCGCGGTTCGGCCCGGCAACCGAAGCCGACTGGTCCTCCCACGCGATCCAGAACGAGGCGGGCGACGACGAGGTGGCCTCGACCACGGAGCGGTCCGTGACGATCCGCTCGACGGGCTCGGCTCCGGAGATCCATCCCCGAAGTTGCAGGGAGGTCATCGTCAGGCCACCGAGCCAGTACATGCCCGCGAGCACAATCGCGAGGAAGATGGGCGGATGGTCCCAGATAAACCGGGCGATGGAACCGAGCATGAGCGCGGAGGCGAGCGGGAAGTGCCGGACGATACACCCTCGATCTGCCGAAGTCGATGTCCAACCAGCCCATTTTCAGGCACATACCCTGCGAGGTCGCCAGCGGGCCCCGCGGGCGCTCGCGAGCATCGCCAGGTGGGAACGGCCTACACGCCGCGGATCCTCGGCCGATACCGAGCCGTGAGGTGCATCCTGTCTCTCCGCTCCGTCTCGCACATGCCGCTCTCCGTTCAGTCGTTCATCGTCAGCCCGTTCGCGGAGAACACGTACGTGGTGTCCTCCGCTGGCGAGGCGGCCCTCATCGACCCCGGCACGGCGACGCGTCCCGAGCGCCAGGCGGTCGAGGACTACATCGAATCGGCTGGCTTGCGTGTTCGCCACCTGCTGCTCACGCATGCGCACCTCGACCACGTGTTCGGGTGCCACCACTTCGCCGAGCGCTACGCCAGCGGTGCCGATCACGGCGGCTGGCAGCTCCACCCCGACGATGTCCCGCTCCTGCAGAACGCCGTCGTCCAGGGCGAGATGTTCGGCGTCCGCGTAGACCCTCCGCCGGCGCCTACGCACCCGCTGGCGCCGGGCGACGAGATCGAACTGGGCGACGCGACGCTCCGCGTGCTCTTCGTCCCGGGCCACTCGCCCGGGTCGGTCGCTTTCTACTCCGAGGCCGATGGGTTGGTCATCAGCGGAGACGTTCTGTTCCAGGGCTCCATCGGACGGACGGACCTCTGGCAGGGCAACGAGGAGACCCTGCTCGCCTCGATCCGCGATCAGATCCTGACGCTTCCCGACGACACCATCGTGTACTCCGGCCACGGCTTCCAGACCACCGTCGGCGAGGAGCGCCGGTCGAATCCGTTTCTGGTGGACGCCTGATCCCAGGAGCGTGCCGGCTGCGCTCGGAGGCGACAGGCCGCGCGCCAGCGGGCGAGGGGAGGCCGTCCGCCCGCTGGCGTGTCGCGTAGGCTACGGGGTGGGCGTGTACAGCGTTGGGGCCTCGGGGCCGACGGGCAAGCCCAGCAGGAAGACCCACACGTAGAACAGCGTGATCCAGCCGACCAGGAAGAAGATGGTGTACGGCAGCATCATCGCGACCACGGTCCCGACGCCAGCGCGCTTGTCGTACTTGACGATAAACGCCAGGATGAGGCCGAAGTAGCTCATCATCGGCGTGATGATGTTGGTCGTCGAGTCGCCGATGCGGTAGGCCGCCTGGATCACCTCGGGCGAGAACCCGATGAGCATCAGCATCGGCACGAAGATGGGCGCCGTGACCGCCCACTGCGCGCTCGCCGACCCCAGCATGAGGTTGACGAAGCAGCACATCAGGATGAATGGGATGAACACAGCCGGCCCGGTCAAGCCGGCGGCTTCGAGCCCGTTGGCACCGGTCACCGCCAGAATGGCGCCGAGGTTGGTCCACCCGAAGAAGGCAACGAACTGGGCCGCGAAGAACACCAGCACGATGTAGAGCCCCAGCGTGGACATGGACTTGGCCATGCCGTCGACCACATCGCGGTCGCTGCGCATGGACCCGGTCACCCAGCCGTAGACAACGCCCGGCACCAGGAAGAAGACGAAGATGAGCGCCACGATCCCGCGCAGGAACGGGCTCCGCAGGATGTCGCCCGTCTCCGGATTGCGGAGCACGCCGCCCTCCGGGACGACCGCCAGCGCCACGAGTCCGGCGACGACCGCGACCGAGATGGCCGCCCACGCGAGCCCTCGAATCTCGTCGGCCGAGAGCGGCTCCATGCGCGGCGGTGGAAGGTCCTCGCTCGCCAGGGAGGGGTCGTAGGGGCCGAGCTGGGGCTCCACGAATCGGTGCGTCACCCACGTGCCGACGCCGGCGATCAGGAAGGTGCTCACCACCATGAAGTAGTAGTTGACCGCTGCGTGGACCTCGTACCCGGGGTCGATCAGCTGCGCCGCTTCCTGGGTGATGCCCGCCAGCAGGGGGTCCACGGTGCCGATCAGCAGGTTGGCCGAGTAGCCGCCGGAGACGCCGGCGAACGCCGCGGCCATGCCCACCAGCGGATGCCTCCCGAGGGCGTGGAAGATGACGGCCGCCAGCGGGATCAGGACCACGTAGCCCATCTCCGAGGCCGTGTTCGAGACCACGCCGCCGAACACGACGGCGAGTGTCATCAGCCGCGCGGGGGCTTTCTGCACGAGGAGCCGGATCGCTGCGGTCAGCAGCCCCGAGTGCTCCGCCACGCCGACGCCCAGCAGGGCCACCAGGACCGTCCCGAGCGGCACGAAGCCGGTGAAGTTGGTCACCAGGTTCTCGACGATGCGCCGGAGGCCCTCGCCGGTCATCAGGCTCACCGCGCGGATCAGGCCGTCCTCGGCGCGCCCGTTGGCACCGACGGGTCGCGGGTCCTCGACGGTGAGATCCACCCACCCGGCGATGCCGCTGATGAGGATGACGGCCAGCGCGAAGAGCGCGAAGAGCGTGACGGGGTGGGGGAGCAGGTTGCCCAGCCACTCGACGCCTCGAAGGAACCGAGCAAACCAGCCGCTGCCCTCGTCCCCAGGTGTCCGGTCGGGCGGATCGTCGGAGGCAGGACGCGGAAACTCTTCGGGCGCAGGCGAGGTCGCCTCGGGCGTGTCGGACATGGGCGCGGAGGAAAGCGCGAAGATATCGGGCCGCCAGCGGGTCCGCCGACGGGCACATGCTCCTAGCCGCCGCCCGCGCCTCTCAGGCCACGCCGTCCCTCACGTCCTGGGCCACGTCGGCGGCCGTGGCGCCCGAGAGCAGCTTCAGCGAGGCCGGCTCGGCGCGGGCCAACAGGAGGTTCAGCGACAGACCGACCAACTCACCCATCGTCATGGCTCTGGCGAAGGCAGGCTCCTTGTAGTGCCGCGCGAGGCTAGCCGCGAGCGCGTGCACCTGGTCCTCCGGGGCGATCAGGTCCTCACGCATGACCGCCATAAGCGTGTCGTACCGCTGGCGGTTGACTCGCAAGCGCCCTGCCATCAGCGCCCGCTCCTCGCGCTGGTACTGGTCGACCGTCGTCTCCGTCAGGTGCTCCATCCCGAACGCGATAACAGGGTTGTTGGGCGGGAAGAACTGCGGCAGGTACACCTGCTTGCGCGGGTGGTGGCTCTGCTGGTCGAAGTCGATGGCCCGCATCCGGTAGTGCAGCTTCTCGAAGTCCGGCGTCACGTCCACGACCCAGTTGCCCGCGTGCATGTCGCCCAGGAGGCGCACGAAGCAGCGCTCGTTGAACTTGACGAACTCCTTCGCCAGCCGGACCTGGTCGAACCGCCCCTCGGGCAGCGCGTCGCGGATGAACGCATCGCCCGGTAACCCGATGATGTGCTCCTCGATGATGGTCTGGTCGCGGAGTGCCCGCCCATCGACGCGCGCCAGGAAGTTGATCGAGTTGGGCGAGAGGATGTGCTCCAGTTCGAGGCCGTAGAGCCGGCTGGCGTCGGCGCGCTTGACGTAGAAGTAGTCGAAGTTCTCGTTCAGCCGGTTCACGATCCGGACCCGGTACGGCAGCGTGTTGCCGTACAGACACAGATCCACGCGGTCGATGTAGAGGTGCTCGACGGTGGAGCGGTCGCCAGCGGACTTCAGCAGCGCGTAGGTCAGCCGGAGCGCGTCGTGGATCTCGGATTGCTCGGCCGGGCCGAAGTAGACGGTGCTCCAGAGTGTGTCGTCGCCGTGCTCGTCGTAGAGCGGCGTCTGCCCGACGTGGCGGCTCAGGTCGTCGTAGCTGACGCCGCCGGTAGCCAGGCGGCCGTACCCGTCCAGGTACTCGGCGAGATGGTCCGAGATGGGGTACGCAGGCTTCTTCTTCGAGATCAGGTTGCGAATCGGCTCCACGGTGCCAGGGTCGGGGACCTCGTCAACGCGCCAGCCGGCCCCGGGTCCCTCTGGCGAGGCGCCTCCGCTGGCGGGAGGTCGATAGAGCCGGCGCCAGCCGGTCGTGACGCGTTCCGCCAGCGGGTCGGAATGCGCCAGCGGGTCGGAATGCGCCAGCGGGTCGGAATGCGCCAGCGGGTCGGAATGCGCCAGCGGGTCGGAATGCGCCAGCGGGTCGGAATGCGCCAGCGGGTCGCGACCGGTTGGTGTAGGAGCCGACCCAGCGGGTTGCCGTCAAATCCGGTCGACCCAGCGGGTCGACCCTACGCATTGCAGGGTGCGTGTGAGCCGTATCGAGTCAGGAGGAGATGCAGGACGACCTGCACCCACTCGTTACTCGCTCACGGCCAGCGCGCTACAGGCGCTCGATTCGCACGCGCGCCGTCCCGCTGGCGATCATCCCGATCCGCCGGGCTGCCGCCTTCGACAGGTCGATCACGCGCCCCCGCGTAAACGGCCCACGGTCGTTGATCCGAACGATGACGCTGCGGTCATTGCGCAGGTTGGTGACGCGGAGACGCGTCCCGAAGGGAAGCCGGCGATGCGCGGCCGTCAGCGCGTCCGGGTTGAACCGCTCGCCGCTAGCGGTGCGGCGGCCTCGGAACCGCTCGCCGTAGTACGAGGCGACGCCTGTCCCGAGGAGAACTCCAGCAGGCTCAGCGGCCTCCACCGGGTCGAACGCAGCGTCCAGCGCAGCCGAGTCGGCGACCACGACTACCACGCCGGGCGCCGGCGCCCACACCACCGGATTGCCCGCTGGCGAGACGGCACGGGCCTCTGAGGACGCGTCCTGCGCGGACGCCAGCGGAGCCACCAGCAGCGTCGCAAGCGCGGCCAGTGCGCGCGCGCCAGCCGACGGGCCGTGAAACGAGCGTAGGGCTGGCACAGGCAGTGTGTGGAGGTCGGCGCGTGGGACCTTTCGCGCGCGCCCTCTCCACAGGCGAGAGGAGCGCGAGGCCAACGAACACCCAGGCAGGCTCGTTCTACCGAACGAGGACAACCTGCCGGACGAGCGATTCAGAGCCAGCCTGAATCCGAACGGCATACACGCCAGCGGGCAGGTCCGGTCGGTCGAGGGAGACTCGGTGGCGACCTGCCACGTGCGGTCCGTCCGTGAGCACGGAGACACTGCGACCGAGGGCGTCGACCACCTCGACGCGCACGGGCGTCGGCGACGCGAGCGTGTACGATACCTCCGCAGCGGCTACGCTCGGGTTGGGGGCCACGGACAGGCTCGTGAGCAGCTCCGGCGTTTCGCCCGTCGAACTCGATCCTGTGTAGCTGATAATGAGAGAGGGAGCATCGCCTCCCGTGAGAGCCTCGCGGCTGGCAAACCGCTTGGTCGATCGGTTCCGACTTTCGTCGCCGACCACGATCCAGCCGAAGTTGGCCGACGGATTGTCGAGCCAGGCCTGCACGTCGGCGGTCATGCCGTCCGATGACCACGTGTACACGCCGAGGCCATTCACATTCGCCGACGCACTGGCAGAGGCGTCGAAGTCTCCGCCTGGGGTGGTCCATGTGCTGGCGTCCGAGAACGTGTGGATCCAGGTAGCGTCGCCGGTCATGGCGGCCCCGCCGCCGCCGCCGCCGCCCGTTGCTACCGACTCGGCCTCGCCCCAGTCCGCCGTGACGCGGTGCAACGAGACGTCTGTCGGGCCTGCATTTGACTTGGTCATCCGCAGCCGGAGCGTGACGCTCTGGATCTGCGCGCCAGCAGGGACGGTCCCCGCGATGTCGAATGCCAACAGGCCCCTGCGGATGTTGCCGCTGGATGTGACGCCCGAGAAGAAGTTGGGACCGGCTCCGTTGCTGAGGGCCCCGTTGGCATCCTCGTAGAGGGTGTTGTCGCGGGTGGGCGTGAGGGTCACCTCGGTCTGGCCGATCGCCGGACTGGCCAGGACGGCTGCCAGGAGCAGAGTGGCAATACGCATCAGAGTGTGGGGGAATGGGGAGATGCGAAACGAGAACTAGGCCGCGATCGCCTCGACGACACGCGCGTAGTGCGCCTCGTACATCGGCACGACGCGTTCCAGATGGTACGTCTCGACGGCCCGCTGGCGCGCCGCCTCCGCCATGCGGCGGTGCACGTCGTCGTCGGTGAGAATGGCTCGCGCGGCGTGCGTCATGCCGGCGACATCGGCCACCGGGCGGAGCACGCCGGTCAGGCCGTCGATGTTGACCTCGGGAAGGCCGCCGACGTCGCTCGACACGACGGGGACACCACAGGCCATTGCTTCAAGAGCGGCTAGGCCGAACGTCTCTGAGCCGGACGGCAGCAGCATGAGGTCGGCGATGGACAGGATCTCCTCGACCGGCTCTTGCTTGCCGATGAAGCGAACGTCCGACCACACGCCAGCGGCACGTGCGCGCGCCTCGGCGGCAGGCCGGTCGGGGCCGTCGCCTACCATGAGGAGCTTGACGCCGCCGGGGTGCCCGTGCTTCGCGTGCCCCTCGGGCCAGACACCCTCCGTCCAGAGACCGGCGAAGACGTCGACGGCGTCCGGTGCCCGCTTGACGCGTCGGAAGTTGGAGACGTGGACGATCAGCTTCTCGCCGTCGGGGGCGATGGCCCGCCTGAAGTGGTCCTTCGGCTGGCGGCGGAAGCGGTCGATGTCGATGAAGTTGGGGATGACCTCGATCTCAGAGGACACGTCGAACGAGGCGTAGGTCTCGTTCCTCAGCCAGTCGCTCACGGCGGTGACGCCGTCGGACGTGTCGATCGCGTGCTCGACGACCGGCTTGAAGCTGGCGTCCTTGCCGACCAGCGTGATGTCGGTCCCGTGGAGCGTCGTGACGACGGGAATGTCGAGCCCGTTGCTTCGGAGGATGTCGCGCGCGAGCACCGCACTCGTCGCGTGAGGAATCGCGTAGTGCACGTGGAGCAGGTCGAGCCCGTCGTGGTGCGCCACGTCGATCATCTTCGAGGCGAGCGCGAGCGCGTAAGGCGGGTACTCGAAGAGCGGGTACGTGTTGACGCGCACCTCGTGGAAGAACACGTTCTCGACCATGTGCTCCAGCCGAAGCGGGAGCGCGTAGGCGATAAAGTGGACCGTATGTCCGCGCCGAGCGAGTGCTTTGCCGAGTTCGGTGGCCACTACGCCGGAGCCTCCGAACGTGGGGTAGCAGGTGATTCCAATCGTCATGAAGCGCCGAACGCGGTCAGAAGGGGGGAGGTCCGCATGCGTGCAACGAGTGCGACCCGAGAGGAGACGCCCCCCGCTGGCGTTCGCTTACGGGCGACCCGGTGTGGAGGGTACTCGCACGCGCCAGCGGGCCGCGACCCGGAAGAGCACGCCGACCCGCCCGCTGGCGACGGGCTCGCCGACGGGGATCAGCCGATCTCGCGAAGCTCGATCCGGGCGACGATGTCGGCGCGCGTGATGCCTCGGTAGTCGCTGGAGATGCGCTCCAGGTTGACGCCTTCCTGGAAGATCTCGGTGCGGAGCCGCTCGTCGCCGCCCTCGAAGTCGATCTCGGAGGGCATGAAGAACTCATCTACCTCTCGGCCATCGTCGAACGACACGCGCACGGTGCG
>JBCDLV010000007.1:0-29856 GCA_038744895.1 Bacteroidota bacterium
ACGCCGGTTGCGGAGCCCATCGATCGCCCTCGGCTCATCGCCATCGACACGGGCGCGGTGTTCGTCGGGCGCCCCGGGCTGGGCCGCCTCACCGCCGTCTCGATGCCCGACCGCCGGTTCGTCGCCGTCGACACGGTCGACGATATCGCGTCCTAGCGCAGCGACGCGGAGAGTCCAACTCGGAGGGACGGGCTTTGCGACCCGACCTCGGCGAAGAACACGCGGTTGGACGCCCGTCGAAGCGTCACGCGAACGAACGGGTCCAGCATGACGCTGAAAGCGCGCGACTGGCTCTCCGCCGTCTGCTCGAAAAACGCCGTGTAGAACGACGGACCGATGCGCATCCCCAAGTCCGCATCGAACGGCCCAGGGTCCCGGTTTCGGACGATGTCGAGGATGCGGCTGGCGCGGAGGCTGCCGCCCACACCGACAGCCGTCACCAGCCGCCCGCTTCCGCCGACCACGCGCGGCACGTAGTCCGCGTAGAGCACGACCTCGCGCGTGAAGACGTCCAGCACGGGCGCCGCGCCTTCCACAACTCCGCCGAACCCCGGCCCGAAGCCTCCGCCCACGTACACACGGGGCCGGTCACCCAGCGGCGCTAGGTCCGTTTGCGCGGCGACCGCTGGCGCCAGCAGGACGAAGACGACAAGGAGCGCGCGCGAGGTCATGGCCGAAGGGTAGCCACAACCTCCGCTGGCAGTCAGGGGCAAGAGGAATGGCGGCCGTCGGCCAGTCCGCCAGCGGGCGGACCGCAGATCCACGACCACTCTTCGCCCCCGCTCCGCCTCCCCTGTGGGCGGCCTTGCTAGACTCGGACCCGTCACGATTCACCAGTCCCGAAGCGACTCATGGCCCTCCGCGTCGGCATCGTCGGCCTGCCCAACGTGGGCAAGAGCACCCTGTTCAACGCCCTTTCCGAAGCCGGTGCCGAGGCGGCGAACTACCCGTTCTGTACCATCGAGCCGAACGTCGGCGTCGTGCCCGTTCCCGACGCCCGGCTGGACCGGCTGGCGGAGCTGGCCGACTCGGCGCAGGTGCTGCCGGCCGTCATCGAGTTCGTGGACATCGCAGGCCTGGTGGCCGGCGCCTCGAAAGGAGAGGGGCTGGGGAACCAGTTCCTCGCCAATATCCGCGAGACAGACGCGATCGCCCATGTCGTCCGGTGTTTCGATGATGGGAATGTGGTTCACGTCGAGGGCTCCGTCGATCCCATCCGCGACATCGAGACCATCGAGACGGAACTGCTCCTGAAGGACCTGGAGACGGTCTCGAAGCGGCGCGAGCGCGTGGCGAAAGCGGTCAAGACGGGCGACAAGTCGGCCGCGCTGGAGGCAGCGTTCCTCGAACGTCTCGAAGGCCACCTGGGCGACGGCCACCCGGCCCGCACACTCGACGTATCCGACGTCGAGGCGCCCATCCTGCGAGACCAGTTTCTCCTCACGGCCAAGCCGGTGCTTTACGCGGCGAACGTCGGCGAGGGCGACCTGCCCGACGGCAACGCCCACGTCGAGGCCGTCCGCCAGCGGGCGGAGGCGGAGAGCGCCGGCGTCGTGGTGGTCTCGGCCGAGTTCGAGGCCCAGGTGGCCGAACTCGACGATGATGAGAAGACCGAGTTCTTGGACGCCGCCGGCGTCGAGGAGTCCGGCCTGGACCGGCTGGCGCGCGCGGCGTACGCGCTCCTCGGCCTCATCACGTACTTCACGGCGGGCCCGAAGGAGGCGCGGGCGTGGCAGATCCGGCAGGGGACGAAGGCGCCGCAGGCCGCGGGCGCCATCCACACCGACTTCGAGAAGGGCTTCATCCGCGCCGAGACGATCAAGTACGCCGACTACGACCGACTTGGCGGCGAGAGCGCCGCCCGCGACGCTGGCGTGATGCGGAGTGAGGGCAAGGAGTACGTCGTCTCGGATGGCGACGTGATGCTGTTCCGCTTCAACGTGTGACGACATCAGCCAAAATAGTCTGAGTGGACGTGTTTGGCGCCTCGCTCCGTACTGCGTGAAGAGAGCCGCCAGCGGGTGGCGGACCCAGAGGCCGGGCTAGCTTGCCGCCATGAGTGAGCATGCAGTCCGCACGGCCCTTCCCGAGTACGATGTCGTCCTGACGGTTCGCAACCCGCAGCGGCCGGGCATGATCGGGTGCCTCCTCGGTCTCGTGGGCGAGAGTGGTGCGCTCGTGGGCGACATCGAGACGCGCTACATCGGGCGCGACCACTTCGTGCGCGACGTGACGCTGTCCGTGTTCGACGAGGCCCACCTGGACGAGGTGCTGATCGCCATCCGTCGCGAGACGGACACGGCCGTTCTCGATGTCAAGGACCTCGTGTTCGACCGCCACGAGGGCGGCAAGATCAAGACGGTCCGCACGACCGACGTGGAGGGCGTCGAGGACCTCCGCTACATCTACACGCCCGGCGTCGCGCGCGTTTGCCGCGCCATCGAAGCCGATCCAGGTCTGGCGCGTCGCTACACGTCGGTCGGTCACACCGTTGGCATCTTTACGAACGGGACGCGCGTGCTCGGCCTCGGCAACATCGGGGCGCTCGCCAGCCTGCCGGTGATGGAGGGGAAGGCCGTGCTGTACGACCGGTTCGTCGGCCTCGGCGCCGTCCCGATCGTCGTGGACGAGGAGGATCCGGAGGCCTTCGTCGACACCGTCTGTCGCGTCGCGCCGTCGTTCGGTGGCATCCACCTAGAGGATATCCGCACGCCGGACTGCTTCTGGATCGAGGAGGAGCTGATCCGTCGCCTCGCCAAGCCCGTCATGCACGACGACCAGCACGGAACCGCGACGGTCCTGCTGGCGGCCGTCCTGAGCGCGCTCCGCCACACCGGACGGGAGGGAGAGCGCGAGCTGGTCTGCGCCCAGGTCGGCCTCGGCGCTGCGGGTCTCGCCATTGCGGGCCTTCTGATGGATGCCGGATTCGAAGTCATCGGCGTCGACCCGGGCGAGGACGCTCGCCGACGGCTCGAATCGCGCGGCGGACGCACCACGAGCCTGGAAGACGCGGCCGCCCAGGCCGACGTCCTGATCGCGACAACGGGGGTCGTCGGGCTGATCACCCCGGAGATGATCCGCGACGGCCAGATCGTGCTGGCGCTCTCGAACCCGGTTCCCGAGATCACCCCAGAGGCGGCCCTCGCCGCTGGCGCTGCGTTCGCGGCCGACGGCCGCAGCGTCAACAATGCATTGGCCTTCCCAGGGCTGTTCAAGGCCGCCCTGGACGTAGGCGCGCCTGCGATCACGAGTGCGATGAAGGTGGCAGCGGCGCAGGCGATCAGCGACCTCGCCCCGGACGACGAGCTGGTTCCGAGTCCATTCGAGCCCGGCGTCCACGACCGTGTGGTCGAGGCCGTCCGAGAAGCGGCCTAGCCGGCAAACTTCACATGCCGATCTCCGAATACCTCCGGGATGTACGTCGCCTCGTCGGTCACCGCCTCCTGCTCCTTCCCGCGGTAGCAGCAGTCATTCGTGATGATCGAGGCCGCATCCTGTTGATGCAAAGCTCGGAGACGGGCCAGTGGAGCCTCCCCGCTGGCGGCATCGAGCCGGGCGAGACGCCAGCGGAAGCGGTGGCGCGCGAGGTGGCCGAGGAAACAGGCCTCCGCGTCAAGTTCACCCAGCTGGCGGCGGCCGTCGGCGGAACTGGGTTCCGCACGCGCTACCCGAATGGCGACAAGGTGGAGTACGTCGTGACCGTGTTCGACTGTGAGGTCGAGCCGGGCGATCTCACGGCCGTCGACGGCGAAGCCGCGGCCTTCCAGTGGGCCCCACCCGACGCAGTTCCAGGCCTCCTCGACCTGCCGTACCCGCCAGAGCTCTTCGCGCGACCGCGCTGACTGCTGGCGCCAGCAGGTTCCCGCTCTCGACCGCTGGTGTGGGTGCCGCTCGGCACGACGCCAGCGGGACGAGCCCTACCGCAGCCGGATCTGCGGCTCGTCGGGGTCTGGCCGGTACAGCGTCGCGTTCCGGCCGACCACCTGGACGACGGCGGTGTTTTCGACAGCGTTTGCCAGGGCGTGCGCTGTGGTCTTCGCCGTCTCCGGCGCGGCCTCCAGCACGCGGACTTTCACCAGCTCGGCGCCGTCGAGCGTCTGTCGGAGGTTGTCGACGGCCGCTTGCGTTACGCCATCCTTGCCGATGTGGACGGTCGGCTTGAGGGCGTGGGCGAGGCCGCGGAGGTGGGCTCGTTGCTTAGAGGTGAGATCCGGCATACCCCAAAGCTATCGCGGTAGGGAAGGACCGGATACGGAGAGCCGACGGATCGCATGGGACAGGGCGTCGTCCGACAGGCCCACGCCGCTGCCCCCATGACCCTCCGCCAGCTTGCCTTCGGATCCGGCGAGACCTCGACCGCTACGGACATCGGCCTTCTCATTCTGCGCCTCGGCTTCGGCCTCACGATGGCGTTCGCGCACGGCCTCGGCAAGGTGCCGCCGTCGGAAGGCTTCATCAACGCGACGGCATCGATGGGCTTTCCGCTGCCGACGCTGTTCGCGTGGGCGGCCGGCCTGAGCGAGCTCCTCGGCGGCGTGCTCATCGCGATCGGCCTGGCGACGCGGCCGGCGGCGTTCTTTCTCGCGATCACGATGGCGGTCGCCGCGTTTGTCCGGCACGGGCCGGATCCGTTCTCGGACAAAGAGATGGCGCTGCTCTACCTGTTCGCGTCGGTCGTGCTCGTGGTCGCTGGCGCCGGGCGGTACGCCGTCGACCGGGCACTTCGGAAGACGACGTAGCTCAGGGTTTGGGGCGGCGCGCTACGTTGCGACGCACCCTACGCCCTCTGCATGCGTCGCCTCCTCGTCGTTCTCTCCCTGCTGGCGCTGACTGCTGGCGACACCGCCGCCCAGGTCGATTCTACCCTGTTCGGGTCGCTCGAATACCGCCTCGTCGGGCCGTTTCGCGGTGGACGGGCCTCTGGCGTGGCGGGCATCGCGGGCGATCCGCTGACGTACTACATGGCTGCGACCGGCGGCGGCGTCTGGCGCACGCGCGACGGCGGCGGAAGCTGGGATAACATCTCCGACGGGCACTTCGGCGGGAGCATCGGGAGCGTGGCGGTCGCGCCGAGCGACCCCAACGTGATCTACGTCGGCGGTGGCGAGAAGTCGCTGCGCGGGAACGTCTCGCCCGGCTGGGGCATGTGGAAGTCCGAGAACGCCGGGCGCTCGTGGGAGTCGCTTGGGTTCGAGGGCGGCAATCACATCCCGCGGATGATCGTCCACCCGCGCGACGCCGACGTGGTCTATGCGGCAGTCCTCGGCCATGCGTTCGGGCCGAATGAGGAGCGTGGCGTGTTCCGCTCGATGGACGGCGGCGACACGTGGGACAAGGTGCTCTACATCAGCGAGGACGTGGGCGCGAGCGAGCTCCACATGGACCCGACCAACCCGCGGATCCTCTACGCCTCAATGTGGCGCGTCCGTCGAACGCCCTACAGCTTCTCCTCTGGCGGCGAGGGCTCGTCCATCTGGCGCTCGACCGACGGCGGCGACACGTGGACCGACATCAGCGCCCACGACGGCCTGCCCGATGGCACGTGGGGGATCTCGGACGTCGCCATCGCGCCCTCGAACCCGGACGTGGTCTACGCGCTCATCGAGAACGAGGACGGCGGCCTGTTCCGCTCCGACGACGCCGGCGAGAGCTGGCGCCGCGTCTCGGCCGACCGCAACCTCCGCCAGCGGTCCTGGTACTTCACGCGCCTCGACGTGGACGCCGACGACGCCGACAAGGTGTGGGTCCTCAACGTCCAGCTCTGGGTCTCGACCGACGGCGGCCGGACGTTCGACGACGTGCCGACGCCGCACGTCGATCACCATGATATCTGGATCGCGCCAGAGGATGGCGACCGCATCGTGATCGCCGACGACGGCGGCGGGCAGGTGACCTACGACGGCGGCCGCACCTGGAGCACCTACCTCAACCAGCCGACGGCGCAGTTCTACCGCGTCACGACGGACAACCACTTCCCGTACCGCATCTACGGCGGGCAGCAGGACAACTCGACCATCCGGATCGCGCACCGGAGCGCGGGCGGCTCCATCACCGAGCGCGACTGGGAGCCCTCCGCTGGCGGCGAGTCCGGCTGGCTCGCGCCGCACCCCGAGGACCCGGACATCGTCTTCGGCGGGAGCTACGGCGGCTTCCTCCAGATGGTCAACCACCGTACCGGCGAGAGCCGGGTCGTCAACGTGTGGCCGGAGAATCCCATCGGCGCGCCCGCCAAGGAGCTCAAGATCCGCTTCAACTGGAACTTCCCGCTCCTCTTCTCGCGCACCCGCGACGAGGCCACCGGAGACTTCCCGCTCTACGCGGCCGGCAACAGCCTGTATCGGTCGACCAACTACGGGCAGACGTGGGACCGGATCTCGCCTGACTTGACCCGCGCCGACACGCTCACGCTCGGCTCGTCGGGCGGCCCGATCACCCAGGACAACACCTCCGTCGAGTACTACGGGACGATTTTCGCGCTCGCCGAGAGCGTCCACGAGGAGGGCGTCATCTGGGTCGGCAGTGACGACGGGATGCTCCACGTCACCCGCGACGGCGGCGGCTCGTGGACCGACATCACGCCGGGTGAGCGGCTTCTCCCGGCCGACGCGATGATCAACTCCGTCGACGCCGATCCACGCAGGCCCGGTGGCCTCTACGTCGCCGCGACGCGCTACAAGGTGGACGACTTCCGCCCGTACCTGCTCCACACGGACGACTACGGCCAGAGCTGGCGGCGCATCGATGCGGGGATTCCGGAGCCCGCCTTCACGCGCGTCGTCCGCGCCGACCCCGGGCGCGACGGGCTGCTCTACGCCGGAACCGAGCGCGGCATGTTCATCTCGTTCGACGACGGCGCCAGCTGGCAGCCGTTCCAGCTCAACCTGCCGACGGTCCCCGTCACGGACCTCGACCTCCGCCAGGGCGAACTGGTCGTCGCCACGCAGGGCCGGAGCTTCTGGGTGCTCGACGACCTGACGCCGCTGCACCAGCTGGCGCCAGCGGTGGAGTCGGCCGAGATGTGGCTCTTCCGCCCGAAGCCGACGTACCGGACGGCCGGCTTCCGCTCGCGCAACCCGCGGGCGGCGGGCACCAACCCGGAGTCCGGGGTGGTCATCCACTACCGGCTGGCGGAGGCGCTGCCGGATTCTGCGAGCGCTGCGCTTAAGATCATCGACCGCGACGGAGAGGTCGTCGAGACGTTCGAGCCCGGCGGGGACTCGGAGCTCTCGACCGACGCCGGGATGAACCGCGTGGTCTGGGGCCGCCGCTACGAGGACGCCTCGCGCTTCGACGGGATGGTCTTCTGGGGCGGCGGCCTGAACGGCCCACAGGCGCTGCCGGGCACCTACACCGCGCGGCTCGTCATCGACGACGACAGCCTGCAGGTGCCGTTCGAGATCCGCCTCGACCCGCGCTCCTCGGCCACGCCAGAGGATCTGGAGGCGCAGTTCACCTTCCTCCGTGAGGTCCGCGACAAGGTGACCGAGGTCAATGACGCGGTCCGCGAGGTGCGTGACCTCCGCGGCCAGATTCGCTCCTACCTCGCTCGTCTCCCCGAGTCGGCAGACGCTGACTCGGCGCGTGCCGCTGGCGAGGAACTCATCGAGCGTATGACGGCGGTCGAGGAGACGCTCTACGAGACGCGCAACGAGAGCCGCCAGGACCCGCTGAACTACGGGATCAACCTCGGCAACGAGCTCTCGGCGCTGGGCGGGACGGTCTCGCGCGGCGACTTCCGTCCGACTGATCAGGCGGTCGAATACCAGGCCGAGGTGACCGCTGAGATCGACGCCGAGTTGGCGACGCTTCGCCAGGTGCTCGACGTGGAGGTGCCTGCCTTCAACGCCCTCATCCGCCAGCTGGCGCTGCCGATCATTGTGCCGCCGTCGGACGACTGACGCGGCCTCTGGCGCCAGAGGCCGTGACGGACTCACCTACGGTTGCTCCCATTTCGAGCCGCCAGAGGCCTCTGGCGAAGGCCTTGCGGTGTCCTTCGTTGTGCCGCGGAGTCGTCCGGTTTCCAGCCTAGTCTCCATAACGGCGCATATCTCACGCCAGGAAGAACCGCCTCTCCTGGCAACTGGCCGTTTACTCTGGTCGGAACCGCCTCGGGGCCAATCAGCGACGTCCTCGAAAGGCGGCCCCTGAACAACGGCCTACACCCGGCAGGCGACGTCCGGAAATGTTGGGCGTGTTAGTGCCCCGTCCGCCCAGGGGTCTCGGGCCGGAAGCGGTAGATGAGGTACGGCGGCGTGTTCCGGCCGTCGCCGTCGGTGAAGACCGCCGCGCGGGAGACCTGGGCGGCCGAGACGTACATGTGTCCGTCGGGGCTGAAGCTCACGCCGTCGGGCCAGACCATCTCCTCGGCGCTCGCGTAGCGGCGGTACTCCCGAGTGTCGGCCGGGATGACCCCGACGGCTCGCGCCGCGACCTCGGTGAGGTACACGTTGCCGTCGAGGTCCATCGAGAGGCCGCCGTTGTTCGGCTTGTCGGCGTAGCGCTCGACGCGGTTTCCGAGTTCAGCCTCGCTCAGCCTCTCGTCTAGAAGGTCGGAAAAGCGGACGCGATAGAGCGAGGTCCCGCTGAGCGGCCCGAAGTAGAGCCACTCGAAGGTGGCGTCGGCGGCGATCCCGTCGGCCCCGATTCGGAGCGGCTCACCGGAGCCGGTCGTGAGCGTTGTCCCGTCGACGGTGATCTCGACCTCTTCAGGGAGCGTCGAGACGTGGCCCTGGAGGAGCCGTCGCGTGGCCCCGGTGTCCATGTCCACGACGACGAGCGCGGCCTTCGTTCCGTCGGCGCCGTCGTTGATCCCCTCGTCGGCGATCACGAACACCCGGTGCTTCAGGTCGACGACGAGGTCGTTGTGCTGGGACTCGGGGAGCGTGGTGGGGGCGGGGATGTAGTAGACCCGTTCCAGCCGGTCGCGCCACGTGTTCCATCCCACGATCTTGGGCGTGAGCCCGGTGCGGTTGCCCATGTCGAGCATCCAGACCACGCCGGTCTCGTCGCCTCGGAGGCCGAGCACGGAGTCGAGATAGCGGTCGGTTCCCTCGCGGGGTGTGTTCCACGCGGCGTTCGGGAACGGCCGGGACTCGCCGTCGGGGCCGAGCTCGAGCACGCGGACATCGGGCTCGAAGAACGGATGACGGCTGTAGACCAAGCGGCCCGTGGGGGTGAACGTGATGTTCCCGGCCGCTTCCGGCAGTTCGGCGAAGACATCGGCCTCTTTGGGCATGGCGAGCTGGGCGCGAACTGGCGGTGCGAGGGCGAGCACCACTAGCGAGATGAGTGGGATCCAAGCGGGGGGCATCGGGGCTTCGTCAAGGGGTCTCGTAGAGCGGGTAGACCGTCATGTCCTCGAGCATCCCGTCGGTGTTTTCCTTGAACTGCGCGATGTGGTCGCTCTCCATGTGCTCCTCCCAAATCGGACGCGAGGCCCACTCCTCGATAAACGCGAACACGTTGGCGTCGTCGTCAGAGCGGTGGAGGTCGTAGCGGATGTTGCCGTCCTCGGCGCGCGTCGGAGCGATGAGGGCGGTGAGCGCCTCGTAGACGCGGTCGACATGGTCGGGCTTGGCGGTGACGAGGCCGATGACGGCGAGAGTGGACGTGTTGGTCATGGGTCGTGGGGGTGAAGGGAGTCGTTAGGAAGTAGGGTGACCTCTGGTCGCCGAGGAGGCAGCGGCCGTCGGGTCAGCCACGGCGGGAAGAAAGAGGGGGCTCGGCCGGGGGCAGTCGGCGGCAAGCACGTCGAAGCAGCCCTCGGCACGGACGTAGAGGAGGCACGGCGCGCCGTCCACGCCGTCGGCTGAGCGAAAGGAGAAATAGAACGCGCATGAGGCCAGGGAGCGGGCTGCGTCAGGCCTCGTCGCGCGCAAGCGTCACCTTGCCGACGAGGTCGCCGGACTCCGCGCGGGTGTGGGCGGCCTCGGCCTCAAACAGACCGAATCGCCGGTCGTCCAGGAGCGGACGAAGTTTCCCCTCTCGGACGAGGTCGGCGGCCGTGCGGAGGGCGTCGCCGTGGCGCTGGCGGCCCTCGCCGGAGAGGAGCGGCAGGAGCATGAACACGACGTGGAGCGAGAGCCCCTTGTGGTGCATCGGCGTGAGGTCGAGCGTGTCGCTCGACGTCGTCGTGACGACGTGGCCGTTCATCTGCGCGGCCTCGAACGCCGTCGGCAGGTGTTGCTCGCCGATCGTGTCGAAGACGACGTCGAACCCGGCCCCGCCGGTCACCCGCCCGACGAGGTCGGCGGGGCTCTCCGAGCGGTAGTCCGAGACGTGGTCAGCCCCGAGGCGGCGGGCGATCTCGCCCTTCTCGCTCGAGGACGCTGTGGTCGTAACCTCGGCGCCGAGCGCCTTCGCGAGCTGGACGGCGACGTGGCCGACGCCGCCCGTGCCGCCGTAGACGAGCACGCGCGTGCCCTTCGAGACCTCCACCTTCGACCACGCCAGGCCCTCCCACGCCGTCAGCCAGACGAGCGGGAGCGCGGCGGCCTCGCGGAACGAGAGGCCCGCAGGCTTCGGTGCCAGGAGAGCGGGGTCGCAGACCATGTAGTCCGCGAGAGCGCCCTGGAGCGGTCCTTCGGCCCCAGCGATGCCGCCGGCGCACCCGAAGACCTCGTCGCCGACGGCGAACGTGGTCACGCCCTCGCCCACAGCCGCGACGGTCCCGGCCACGTCCATGTGCAGCACGCACGGCGCGTCGGGCGCGAGGGCGGCTGCGGCTCCGCTCCGGATCTTATAGTCGACGGGGTTAACGCTCGTGGCCCCCACGTGGACGAGCACCCGGCCCTCGCCGAGCGTGGGCACATCGAGCGCCGTCAGGCGAAAGGCGTCGGGGTCGCCGAAGTCGTCGAGGACGAGAGCCGTCATGGTCTCGGGGAGGTCGGGCATTGGGCAGAGGTTGGGTCGGTTGAGGGTGGAACCGACCGAGCGCTCATGCGGTCCATCGATTTTGTTTACCCGAATCATTCGGCCCGCTCATGGACTTCGGCGCGCTCGACCTCCGCCATCTCCGCCTAGTCCGCGCCGTCGTCGAGGAGGGGACGCTGACGGCCGCCGCCGACCGGCTGGCTCTTTCGCAGCCCGCGCTCTCGCACCGGCTCCGCGACGTCGAGGACCGGTTGGGCGTCTCACTCTTCGAGCGGTCCGGGCGCTCACTCGTGCTGACCGAGGCGGGCCGGCGCGTGCTCGACGCCGCGCGCGTCGTGCTCGGCGAAGTGGCTCGGGCCGAAGCCGACCTCAGCGCGCTAGCGGCCGGACGGAAAGGGACGCTCCGGGTGACGGCCGAGTGCTACACGACGTACAACTGGCTCCCGCCCGTGCTCGGCTCGTTCCGTGAGGCGTGGCCGCTCGTCGACGTCGAGATCGCGGCGGAGGCATCGGAGCGTCCCGGCGAGGCCGTGCGCGAGCGCACGGCCGACGTCGCGCTCCTCACGACGACGACCGGACTCGACGACCTCGAGCTCTTGAAACTGTTCGAGGACGAGGTCGTGGCCGTCGTCGATGAGGGGCACCCGTGGGCGGGCCAGGCCCACGTCGAGCCCGCGGCGTTCCACGGCGCGCACGTGTTTGCGTGGCACTCGCGCTTCGACCGCAACTGCGTGCTCCGGCTCGTCGCGTCGGCCGGGGCGGCTCCCGAGAGGGTCACGCCGGTCCCGCACTCGACGGAGGGGGCGGTCGGGATGGTTCGGGCCGGACTCGGCGTGACGACGATGGCGGCGTGGGCGGCCGCGCCGTACCTCGCGGCCGGGGGGCTCCGCGCCGTCTCCGTCACGCCGGACGGGGTCCACCGCACGTGGTACGCGGCGACGCGGGCGAGCGGCGACCCCGGCTACGTGGGGGCGTTCGTCGAGGCTCTGACGTCGGTCGGCGTCTCGGACGTCGCCGTCAGGGGACGATAGACCCCGAGGGGCGGCAGGAAAACGGCCATTTACCGGCCATGCCAGACGCCGACGCTGGATCGGCCCTGATGATGGCACATGTCGTTTGGAAATCCGTTCGAGAAACAGCGTCCGAAAAAGGGGGCTTACCAGGCCCTACCCAGATCCGACCGGTTGGGGACGGTCCAACCAGCTTCTACTCACCAGAGGTCTCTGGCCTTCACCGGCTAGACCCGAGACCGCTGTAGCGCTCGAACTGCACCTAACCCAGAAACACGTTCACCACGCGCCAGCGGCGCCTCATCTACCTTCTGGGATGCGTACGGCTGCCCACTGGCGATCTCGACGATTCCCGCTGGCGGTGGGTCTTGCCGTTGCCCTACTGCTGACTCCGCTGGCGGTGCTTGCGCAGGACGCTCCATCGTCAAGCGTGTTCGAGCCCGGGGTCGTGTCGCTGCCTGGCATCGACGAGACCTCGCCGTCGGTGAGTCAGGATGGCCAGACGCTCTTGTTCGCACGAACCGACGGCTGGGAGGACAAAGTGCCCTTCCTGGCCGTCCGCGAGGCTCACGGCTGGCGCGTCGAGCGCGCGACGTTCGCCGATACGGTCTACAACGCGGCGCTCTCGCCCGACGGGCAGACGGCGTTCTTCCAGGTGCGCCAGCCCGCTGGCGACTCGACCGTGGACCGCGTGTACCGATCCGACCGGACAGGCGACGGGTGGACAGAGCCTGTAGAATTGCCGACACTCGCCGGCCGAGGTGCGGGGTACATCAGCGTGGTGCCGGATGGGACCCTGTACCTGTTCGCGTCGCGACCACGGCCAGGGATCTACCGGGCCGAGCCTGCTGGCGACGGGCGCTACGGAAATCCCGTCTGGCTCGGCGACGCCGTGAGCCCGGAGGGCGCCACCTCGTTCGATGCTTTGGTTCACCCGGACGAGGACCGGCTCATCATCTCGCGATACGTCGACGACAGCGAACGCGAGGACCTCGGGGAGAGCGGCTTCTACCTGTACCGACGCGCTGGCGACGGGTGGACAGAGGTCCGACGGCTCGACCTGCCCTACGGGTGGGGCGCCACGGTCCTGCCCGACGGTCGGTTTCTGTTCGTCGCCGATGGGGACCTCCAGACCGTTCCGCTCGCGGAGATCGGCGTCGACTGGTAGCCTCGCCAGCGATGCGGCCTGCTGGCGCCAGCGGGGCCCGGGCATGCCGCGATGCTGTGAGGGTCGGCGCCAGCGGGGCACTCGTCAGCTGCCACGCGCCTGAGATGGACTCTCCGTCCTCGGTCTTCCGTCCTCGGTCCGCTCCCCCGACAGTGCCGCTAAACAGGCGTCACGCGTCTTGAAGCGCCTTGAGCTCGCCCACGATCGCCTTGACGGTCTCCTTGGCGTCGCCGAAAAGCATCTGCGTGTTGGCCTTGAAGAACAGCGGGTTCTGGATGCCCGCGTAGCCCGTCCGCATCGAGCGCTTGAGGACGATGACCTGCTCGGCCTCGTCCACGTTGATGATGGGCATGCCGTAGATCGGGCTTGTCTCGTCGTCGCGCGCGCCGGGGTTGACCACGTCGTTCGCCCCGATCACGAGTACCACGTCCACCTGGCTCATCTCTGGGTTGATCTCGTCCATCTCGATCAGCCGGTCGTAGGGCACGTTGGCCTCCGCCAGGAGCACGTTCATGTGGCCCGGCATCCGCCCGGCGACCGGGTGAATGGCGTAGCTCACCTCGACGCCTTCGGCCGCCAGCAGGTCGGCCAGCTCTCGGACTTCGTGCTGGGCCTGCGCCACCGCCAGCCCGTATCCGGGGACGACCACGACGCGGCCCGCGTAGGACGTCATGACCGCCACATCGTCGGCCGTCGTGGAGCGAACGGGTGTCTCCTCGCCGCTGCCGCCTCCGCCGGCGGGCGCCGCCTCGGCGCCGAAGCCGCCCAGGAGGACGTTCGTGAGCGAGCGGTTCATGGCCTCGCACATGATCCGCGTCAGGATGAGCCCGCTGGCGCCGACGAGGGCGCCGGAGATCACGAGCGCGTAGTTGCCGAGCACGAACCCGGTGGCCGCCGCCGCAAGGCCGGAGTAGGCGTTGAGCAGCGCGACCACGACCGGCATGTCGGCCCCGCCGATGGGGAGCACCAGCAGCACGCCGAGGACCAGGGCTAGCCCGGCGAGAGCGCCCAGGGCCACGAGCAGGCTCGGCTGTGAGATCAGCAGTCCCAGCACGCCGATCGTGCCGATGCCGATGAGGATGGACGCGATCCGGAGCCCAGGGAATCCGTTCGAGCGGACCGAGCCTCTCAGCTTGCCGACGGCCAGGAACGAGCCCGTCAGCGTCACGCCACCGATTAGGACACTCATTCCGACGACTGTGGCCTCGATGGGCCCGATGGTCAGATCGGCGGTTCCGGCTACTCGCAGGGCCTCCGCCGCGGCTACCAGGGCCGATGCCGCGCCGCCAAATCCGTTGAACGCGGCTACCAACTCCGGCATGTCCGTCAGCGGCGTCCGCCGCGCCAGTACGACGCCGATCACGCTTCCCGCCGCCAGCCCGGCGACCAGCTCGACGGGGTTGAGAATCTCTGCCGAGACCAGCGACGCGATCACGCCCACCAGCATGCCGACTGCCGCCATCCGGTTGCCCGCGCGCGCCGTGCGCGGCGACGCCAGCCGCTTGAGCCCCAGGATGAAGAGGCTCGCTGCGACGAGGTACGCGAGGGTGACGAGGCCGTCGAGCATGGCGGTGGGGCGCCGGCAGCAATCGCCAGCGGGGCAGGGGAGGGCTAGGCGCGGCCGTTGGTCTCAGGGGCCGAGCGCTCGCGCGGCTTGAACATCTCCAGCATGCGGTCGGTCACGAGGAAGCCGCCGACCACGTTGATCGTCGCCAGTACGAGGGCTGCGAGCCCAACCCACTTGGCCCACGGCGCCTCGACGGATCCCACGATCACGAGCGCGCCGAGGATGGTGACGCCGCTAATCGCGTTCGAGCCCGACATCAGGGGTGTGTGGAGCGTGGCGGGCACCTTCGAGATGACTTCGACGCCGACGAACGCGGCGAGCACGAACACGACGAACAGGGCGAGGCTCATGACGGATCAGTCGAAGAAGAGAGGAGGTCGCGAACGCGGTCGTTGATCACGTCGCCGCCGTGCGTGACCACGGCGCTCTGGAGGATGTCGTCGTCCAGGTCGAGGGAGAGGTCGCCGGTTTCGTCGGTGAACTCCAGGATCAGCGCGGCGACGGTGCGGCCGTACATCTCGCTGGCGTGGAGTGGCATCTCGGCGGGCAGGTCGCGTGGGCCGAGGACGGACACGCCGCCGTGAACGACCGTCTCACCGGCGACGGTTACCTCGCAGTTGCCGCCGTTGGGCGCGGCGAGGTCCACGATCACCGAGCCCGGGCGCATGGCGTCCACGCCAGCCTGGGTCACGAGGACCGGCGCCGTCCGTCCGGGGATCAGCGCGGTCGAGATGACCACATCGTGCTCGGCAACGTGCTCGGCGAGCGCGGCCACCTGGCGCTCCTGCTCGTCGGCACCCAGGGCCTTCGCGTAGCCGCCTTCGCCCTCGCCATCGGTCTCCAGGTCGAGGTCCACGAACGCCGCGCCGACCGACTCGACCTGCTCACGCGCAGCGGCGCGGACGTCATATGCCGAGGTCACGGCGCCCAAGCGCCGCGCGGTCGCGAGGGCCTGGAGGCCCGCCACGCCTGCGCCCAAGACCAGCACCTTCGCCGGGCGAACCGTCCCCGCGGCTGTCGTCAGCAACGGGAAGAACTTGGGCAGGCGCTCGGCCGCCAGCAGGACCGCTCGGTAGCCCGCGACGCCGCTCATGGCCGACAGCGCATCCATCTTCTGCGCACGCGTCGTGCGTGGCACCAACTCCATCGCGATGGCCGTCGCGCCTCGCTCCGCCAGCGGGCGCAGCGCGTCGGGCTCGTCCAGGGGGCGCAGCAGTCCCACGACGGAGGCGCCCTCCGCCAGCCCGTCCAGGTCCGACGTCGGTACGCCGCGCACGGTAGCGACCAGGTCGGCACCCAGGGCGTCGGACCGCTCCCCGAGCCGGGCTCCGACGGCCTCGAATGCGTCGTCAGTCAGGAAGGCCTGGGCACCGGCGCCGCGCTCGATCACGACCTCGACACCTTTGCGCGCCAGCCGGCGGACCGCGTCGGGCGCAAGCGCGACGCGTGCTTCTCCGGGCATCGTCTCGGCCGGGACTCCGACAAGCAGGGGCATGGCAAGCGGCTGATTCCGCGTCGTGTAGCCACTTCGCCCCGCGCGCGTTCCCGAGCCCGCTGGCGGCCGTCACAGACACTGTCGGCCACAAGGGATAGACGTGCCGTGACAGGCCATTTTGACCCGCTGGCGCCAGCAGGTCAGGATGTCCCTGCTCTGCCTGGCAGGTGCCGATCGTCTAGCTGCTGTACATGGTGCCCTCGACACGCGAGAAGTCGGCCCGCGCGAGGTCGGCTTTGTGGATGAGGACGTACAGATCGCCCGCGTCGCCCCACTGCATGCCGCCTTGGCTCTTGACGGTGAGCAGGGTGAACCAGTCGGCCGGGTCCCCGCCAGCGGCCAGGGCGGCTTCGATCTCCGGCAGCTCGTGCTGGCTGAACCCGTAGGCGCCTAGGTCGTGATCCGTCCTCTCGGTGACGTCGGTCTCGTCGACACCCTGGTAGGCGTCGATGAACTCGTCCACGTCGCCACCGACAGCGCTCAGGGCGTCGCGGAACAGGTAGGTGTTCTGGTGGAGCGGGTACGAGGGTGGCAGGCTCACCTCGGGCGACGCGACGACGGGCATCGGGGCATACTCGGACTCGACCATCTCGAAATAGTCGTCTCTCGTGAGCGAGAACCGCGATCCCGGCCGAAGCGCCTCGCGCGGCCCGTCGTAGTGTTTCACCAGAACCGTCTCCCGATTCCCGCCGCCGTAGAGATCGTGGAGCGTCGTCAGAAACACGTACAGGATGCCTGTGCGGGGGAGGTAGTCCTGCATCGGCGCCAGCGCCTCGCAGTCGATCTGCGCGATGAACTCGTACGCCAGCTGGCGGTCCGGGTCCTCCGCCGCGTAGCGCGGGTAGTCCCACCCCTCGGGAAGGTCTGGCATGCCCCCGAACCGGTGCCCGCCGAGGCGCTCGCCAGTGGGCTCGACGGCCTCTCGGAAGCCGATGCTGGGCCGGGCGGTCTGCTCCACGAATAGCCTCATGCGCGGGTCCACGTCTGGGCCGGCGTGCTCCAGGATTGCCGCCAGCTGGCGCCGCCGCTCCGGCCACCGGTCGATGCGGTAGGCCTCCTCGGGATAGCCGGCCTCGGCGCCTGGGTAGGGGACGGGGAGCAGCCGCTGGCGCTCTGCGATGGTCATGCTGAGGCTCGGAATGGACCGCAGCGCGTCGGGAAGGGACTCGAACGGGTTCTCCTTGATGGCGAGCCGCGTCAAGGCAGGCAGCCTCGCGAGCGAGGCGGGAAGCGCACGGAGCTGGTTGCGGGCGAGGTCGAGCGACGTGAGGGCGGGCAGATCCACCGTGTCTGGGATCTCGGTGAGCCTGTTGCTGGGGAATGACAGGTGCTTGAGATTCGGAAGGCTCCACACGCCAGCGGGTACCTCGGTGAGCTCGCACATGCCGACCGTCAGCATCGTCAGCGCCTTCAGGTGGCCGACGTCGGGCGGGAGCGTTGCCAGTGCCGCGCCGTTGATGGCAAGCTGCTCCAGGTTCTGCAGCTGCCCGATGGCCGGCGTCAGGTCCCGAAGCGGAAGCGTCACGCCGTAGGCCTGTCGGTTCTCGATGGTCAGCGACGTCAGGGAGTCGAGGGCCGTGATCTCCGCCGGGAGCGTCTCGAACTCGGGCGAGGTGAGGATCACGCGCTGGACGAGGCCCGCTGGCGCCCGCGCGATCTCGTCGAGGTCGCTGAAGACGTAGCTAGTCCAGTCGATGGCCTCCACGTCCAGGGGCACATCGATCTCGACCTCGAAGCTCCGGTCGGCTCCGTAGAGGCGCAAGAACTGACCTCGGAGCCCCATCCGCCCGTCTGCGAGGTCGATGTCACCCCTGAAGTCCAGCGGGTAGTCGGCGCCCTCTGTTCGGAACTGCGCGTAGAGCTCCTGAGCACGCCCTCGTTCGATCTCGAAGCGGCCCGTGGGTACCTGGCCGTCGCCGTAGACGCCGCGTGCATCGACGCGGAAGGAGAGAACGCCCTCGCGGTTGTACTCGCTCAGCAAGCCCGCTCGGTGCGCCCGCGTTGGGTTCGCCGTGCGCACGGCGATCTCGATGCTCAGGCCGCCGTTTCCGTAGCGTGGAACGGAGCAGTCGACGTGGTCGAGGGTGACCGGAATCGATCCGATGCGGACTTGCGGCGGGCGGACGGACATGGCCTGTTTGGTGGGATGGCGCCAAGATGCACCGTCTCGGTGACACCTGTGCGGCTCCGTCTGCCTATCGCTCGCCAGCCACCCGACCCCGTTCCAGAAGCCCCGCTGGCGCCAGCAGGGCCGGGTTCCACGACCGCCAGCAGGTAAGGTCCCGCTGGCGTGGGGCTATGCCTCTGTGGTCTCGGGCTCGACCTGGGCGGCCTCCACGGTGTCCGCCAGCCCCGAGAGGACGTCCTGCGCGATCTGCAGCGACGGAATCTCCTGGACGATCGCGCGGAGCCGTCCGGCCCGGCTGTCCTTCAGCACGTAGCGCCGGTCGAGGCCGCCTAGCGCCTCTAGCAGCGGGTTGAACATGCGCTGGTGGAAGTACGGGTCGGCCTGCGGCTCGGGAATCGTCAGGAACAGCCGCTGGTTCTTCCAGACCACGCGCGGCAGCCGCATGCGCATCGCCAGCGGGCGCATCGCCGCCAGCCGGAGGAGCGTGTCGATGGCGCCCGGGGCAGGGCCGAAGCGGTCCTCCAGTTCCGCGCGGAATGCGTCGATGGCGTCGGTGTCCTCCAGGTCCGCCAGCCGGCGGTACAGGTTGAGCCGCTCGACCGGGTTGGTGACGTAGTCCTGCGGGATGAACACGTCGTCCTCGATGTCGACGGTCGGCTCGGGTGGGGGAGGGGCGGTGTCCTGGTCGGCGAAGAGCTCGGCGAACTCCTCGTGGCGAAGCTCCTGGACCGCCTCGTCGAGAATCTTATGGTAGGTCTCGAAGCCGACGTCCTCGATGAACCCGGACTGCTCGGCACCGAGCATGTTGCCGGCGCCACGGATGTCCAGGTCGCGCATCGACAGGTTGAACCCGGCGCCGAGGTCGGAGAACTCCTCGACGGCCTGGAGCCGCTGGCGTGCCTCCTTGGTCAACGAATGAATACTCGGGACGAGGAGGTAGCAGAACGCTTTCTGGTCACTTCGCCCGACGCGGCCTCGAAGCTGGTGGAGATCGGCCAATCCGTGTCGCTCGGCGTGGTTGATGATGATGGTGTTCGCGTTCGCCACGTCGATGCCGGACTCGACGATGTTGGTCGAGACCAGGACGTCGAACTCGTGGTCCATGAACCCCAGCATGATGCCCTCCAGCGTCGCTGCGGGCATCTGGCCGTGGGCCGTTTGGATCCGGACGTCCGGCACCAGTGCGCGGACCATCGCGGCCATCTCATCGATCGTCTGCACCCGGTTGTGGATGAAGAACACCTGACCGCCGCGGTTGACTTCGTAGAGCACCGCGTCGCGGATGAGGTCGCGGTCGAACGTGTGAATCTCCGTCACGACCGGCTGGCGGTTGACGGGCGGCGTCTGGATCAAGGACAGGTCGCGCGCGCCGAGGAGCGAGAACTGGAGCGTCCGCGGGATCGGCGTCGCCGTCAGCGTGAGCGTGTCCACGTTTGGGCGCAGCTTCCGCAGCTTCTCCTTCGCGCCGACGCCGAAGCGTTGCTCCTCATCCACGATCAGCAGGCCGAGGTCTTTGAACTGAACGTCCTTCGAGAGTACGCGCTGGGTGCCGATCACGAGGTCCACGGTTCCCTCTGCCAGTCCCGCGATGACGTCCTTCTGATCCGGCTTCGACACGAACCGGCTGAGCTGACCGACCTGGACGGGGAAGCGGCCCATCCGCTTTTGGAACGTCTCGGCGTGCTGGCGCGCAAGGACCGTCGTCGGAACCACCACGGCCACCTGCTTGCCGTCCTGGATGGCCTTGAACGCCGCCCGCACGGCGACCTCGGTTTTCCCGAACCCGACATCCCCGCACACGAGCCGGTCCATCGGGACGGGCTGTTGCATGTCCTCTTTGATCGCCTGGATGGCCGTGTCCTGGTCCGGCGTCTCCTCGTACTCGAAGGCCGCTTCGAGCTCGCGTTGCCACACGGTATCGCCTTTGAATGCGAAGCCCTGACTGGCGCGCCGCTTGGCGTAGATCTGGATGAGGTCGCGCGCGATGTCCTTGACGCGCTTCTTGGTCCGTGCCTTGAGCCGCTCCCAGGCACCGGTCCCCAGCTTGGTCAGCCGGGGCTGGTGGCCCTCCTTCCCAGTGTACTTGTGCAGCTTGTGGAGTGCCGCCACGTTGACGAACAACTCGTCGTCGCCCTTGAACAGCAGCCGCACGGCCTCCTGCTGCTGACCACGGACCGTGATCGTCTGGAGCCCGGCGAACTTGCCGATCCCGTAGTCCACGTGGACGACGAAGTCGCCGGGGCGAAGGGCTTTGACCTCGCGGAGTGACAGCCCGCCTCGTGCCTTGGCCCGCTTGCGCGACGTCGGGCGGTGATAGCGGTCGAAGAGCTGGTGGTCGGTGTAGACCGCGAGCCCGGCGTCAGGGACCTCGAAGCCCTCGTGGAGGCTCTCGACGAGAAGCTCCACTGGCGGCGGCTTTCCGGTTTCGAGGTCGCCGCCGAGAAGCTCCCACAGCCGCTTCTTCTGAGATCCGCTGTCGCAGAGGACGACGAACTGGAGCGACCGAGACGCGATGTCCTCCCGGAGCCGCTTGAGGTCGCCGTTGTAAGAGGGCTGAGGACTGGCGCCGAGCGTCAGGATGTGCTGGCTGCCTTCCGAGAAAGTGCCGAAGAGGAGTCGGCGGCGGCTTTCTAGAGCCGTCGCCAGCCGGTTGCCGGTGAGGACCTTGGCCTCCGGCGCCAGCGGGGGCCCGTTGGCATCGGTGTCTTGCGCTCGTGCCTCGTAGGCGGCCTCGGCTGTGGCAAAGCGCTCGCTCGCGGCCTCGATGAGGCGCTGGCTGTCGAACAGTGCGACGGTCGCGTCCGGTACGTAGTCGAGTGCGGAGACCGACTCGCCTCCCTCGCTCTGAGCCGTTCCCAGGTTGGGCACCAGCCGTGCCGTCTCCAGCCGGCTCACCGACCGCTGCGACTGCGGATCGAACTCTCGGATTTGATCGACCTCGTCGCCGAAGAACTCCAAGCGGATGGGGTAGCCTCCTGCGAACGGGTAGACGTCCAAGATGCCGCCGCGGAGCGCCAGCTCGCCGGGCTCGGAGACGAACTCGACCGGTTCGAACCCCTGTCCCGTCAGCCGCTCCATGAGCTCCTCTGGCGCGTGCTCCTCGCCGATCCGGATGGTCAGCGTCTCGTCGGCGACGGTCGCGGGCGGGGGGACCAGCTCCGAGATGGCCTCCACGCTCGTGACCAGGATGCCGTGGAAGCCGTCGCGGAGCCGCCCCAGAGCGTCGGCGCGCTGAACGAGAGGGAGCGTGTCGGCGAGCTGCTCGGGATCGTACGGGTCGCGACCGGTGGGCGGGAGGAAGAGGACCGGATCCGCCCCGAGGAGTTGTTCGAGGTCCGACCGCAGGTAGTCCGCGCTCTCGCTCTCCGCCAGCAGGGCGACCAGGGGACCGCTGGCGCTGTCCAGAACCTCTGCCAAGGCGAAGGCCGGGAGCGAGCCGACGAGCCCGCGCAGGCGCAAGGCGTCGCCAGCGGGCAGCGCGTCGACCTCGGCGCGGAGGTCGGCGAAGAACGGGAGAGCCGCCAGCCGCTGGCGGAGATCAGGGAGTGTCACGAGTGTTCCACATGAAACATCCGGCGCGGATCTGCGCTGGAGGGTGAGAGCAACGGGCGGACTACCCCGCGGTTCGTGTGATGTCCATCCCTCCCGAAAAGGTCACGCGTCGGGCGACGTGCCTGCGATCGCGTGCCGGACGAACCCGCCGCCGTCCTCGATCCGCTGGCGCGCGGCGTCGGCCGTCACATCCGCCAGCAGCATCACGAGGGCGGTCTTGACGTGCCCGCCAGCGGCGTCGAGGGCTTCCGATGCTGCCTCGTAGTCGACCCCGGTGGCCGTCATCACGATGCGCTTGGAGCGCTCGACCAGCTTGAGGTTGGTCATCTGGAGGTCCACCATCATGTTCTCGTAGACCTTCCCGAGGCGGATCATGGTCGCCGTTGAGATCATGTTGAGGACCAGCTTGGTGGCTGTGCCAGACTTCATTCGCGTAGAGCCCATGATGGGCTCGGGACCCACGTCCGGGCAGATGGCGACGTCGACGTCGAGGGCGAACTGGCGTCGCGGGTTGCAGGTCACGAACAGCGTCCGCGCGCCGATCTCGCGGGCCCGAGCCACGGCACCGACCACGTACGGCGTCCGCCTGCTGGCGGCGATCCCGCACACGACATCGCGGTCCGTCACGCCAGCCGCGTCGATGGCCTCCGCACCGTTTGACTCGTGGTCCTCGGCGCCTTCCTGGGCCTCGAACATGGCCTCGCGTCCGCCTGCGATGAGTCCCTGCACCTGATCTGGAGGCGTGCCGAACGTCGGCGGGCACTCGGCCGCGTCGAGCACGCCGAGGCGGCCGCTCGTGCCGGCGCCCGCGTAGAACAGCCGGCCCCCGTTGCGAAACGCGTCCTCGACGATCTCGACCGCCTGCGCCACGTAGGGAAGCTCGGGTGTCACGGCGTGGACAGCAATTTGGTCTTCCGCGTGGAGCATCTCGATGACCTCCGCCAGCGGGGCCGTGTCGATCTGCATGGTGCGCGGGTTCCGCTTCTCCGTGGAGAGCGATTGGAGCTGATCGAAGAGGGGGGGAGGGGTGGCCATCCGTCGTGTTGCGAGGGCTCAGAAGCTAGCAGCCGGATACCAGGATCCTGTGGCATCTCTTGCGTTCTCCGTTCATCGCGAAGGTGGACCGCTCCAGCGCGAACCGTGGATCCTCCCGTGGGTACGCCGAAGCTCCCGATCCTGCCACGTTGCTTCTCACCCGCCTCTCGCTCGCGTCGTTCCGGGCGCACGCCGACACCGTCCTCGTTCCGTCGCCAGGCGTGAACCTGCTCGTCGGTGCCAACGGGGCGGGCAAGACGAATGTCTTGGAGGCGATCAGCTACCTGGGGGTCGGGAAGAGTTTCCTGGGTGCATCCGACGGGCACGTGCTTCAGCGTGGCCAGGATTACTTTGCCGTCCAAGGCGGAATCGCCGGGAGCACGCGCGCGGATGCCAAGCTTCGTCTCGCGTTCGTCCCGGGAGAAGGAAAGCGGGCGTTCGTCAACGGGTCGCCGCTGGAGCGGCTGTCCGGCCTCGTCGGCCGGCTGCCCGTCGTGGTCTTCTCGCCAGCGGACTGGGAGCTCACCGCTGGCGGCCCCTCCGAGCGCCGCCGCCTGGTCGACTCCACGCTGAGCCAGGCGTACCCAGTCTATCTGGACGACTTGCTCAAGTACCGGAGGGCCCTACGGCAGAAGAACGCGTTGCTCCTGGGGCGGCGGCGTGGCCGATCCGTCGACGCCGCTACCCTCGACGCGTGGGACGAGGAACTGGCCGTCTTGGGCGGGCGCGTGGTTCAGCGCCGTGCAGTCTTCCTCGAACGTCTCGCAGGACTCCTCGTGGAGGCTCACACGCTGCTCGGGTCGCCAGGCGACCCGCCGACGCTGAGCTACGTGCCTTCGCTCGGGGACGATGGCGATGAGCCGCTTGATCGCCTTCGGAGCGGCCTGAATCGCACGCGTCGTCGCAGCCTGGACCAGGGGCGCACACTCGTGGGGCCGCACCTCGATGAGGTCCGCTTCCAGCTGGCGGGATTCGATCTGCGTCCCTACGCCTCACAAGGGCAGCACCGGACGTTCGCGCTGGCGGTCCGCATCGCGCAGGCGCTGTACCTATTCGAGCTCACGGACGAGCGCCCCGTCCTGCTGCTCGACGATGTGTTCGGCCCTCTCGATCCGGAGCGGACCCGCGTGATCGTAGGGCTTCTCGTCGCCCAGACCCTGGGGCAGTCGTTCATCACGTCGGCGCAGCTCGAACCCTTTCGAGACCTCGTGCCGTTCCAAGACGACGACCACGTAGTGTTTCATGTGGAACATGGCACGGTCGCTCCTCTCTCGCTGTCCTCTCTGACGTCATGACTTCGCTTCTCCCTGTCGTGCGTGCCGCACGTCTGCTACCACTCGTCGTCCTTCTCGCTGCGTGTGGTACGACCAACCAGAACCTCATCACCGGTGAAAATCAGCGTGGCGCGTACTCCTGGCAGCAGGAGCGCCAGCTGGGGACAGAGGCGGACCAGCAGATCGTGGCCCAGTTCGGCTTGTACGATGATCCGGCTCTGACGGCCTACGTCAACCGAATCGCCGAAGACGTCCTGGCGACCAGCGCATACTCGGATCCGAACACGCCAGCGGAGATTCGCAGCACGCCGTTTACCTTCCGCGTGCTTGACTCGCCTGTGGTGAACGCTTTCGCTCTTCCAGGTGGGTTCATCTATGTCACGCGCGGTTTGCTCTCCTACCTGGAGAATGAGGCCCAGCTGGCGGTGGTACTGGGCCACGAGGTCGGGCACGTGCTGGGACGTCACTCGTCAGAGCGAGCGGCGCGAGCGCAACTGAGCCAGCTTGGCCTGGTCGGCGCAGCAGTTCTCGGGGGCGTCGTCGGAGGAGGAAATGTCGCCGAGGGCATCTTGAGCTATGGCGGTACCGGGCTGCAACTCCTCACACTCGGATGGGGCCGCGAGGCCGAGCGCGAGGCCGACCGAGCCGGTGTGGCCTACGCCGAGTTCGCGGGATACGATGCGGCGGAGGCTGCCCGCTTCTTTCGTGCGCTCTCGCGCCTGAGCGCGGAGGCTGGCCAGAGCATCCCCAGCTTCCTCTCGACACACCCAGACCCGGCGGAACGCGAACAGACGATCCCACAGCTGGCGGAGAGCGACCCTCGCTTCCAGGGCACGGCGATCAACGCAGAGGCATACCTCCGCGAGATCGAAGGCATCGTCGTAGGCGAGGACCCGCGTCAGGGCTACGTCGAAAACAGCGTGTTCTACCACCCGGAGCTCCGGTTCCGCATGGATGTCCCGCAAGGTTGGCAGACTCAGAACTCGCCAGCAGCGTTTATCATGGGCGAGCCCAACGGGCAAGCCGTCGTCCAGCTCACACTCGCGCAGGGGACCTCTGCTGAGCAGGCTGCGCGGTCCCTGGCATCACAGCAAGGCGTACAGGTGAACGGAAGCGGGGCCGTCTCGGTTGGCGGTAACCGCGCGTATCGGCTGGAGGGCTCTGTGCAACAGCAGAACGGCACACTGGGCTTCTCAGGGACGTTCGTCGAGTACGGAGGCAATGTCTACCAAATCCTGGGGCTCACCCAGGCGAACGCGCTCCGCCAGTACACGCCCACCTTCCGAGGGGTCGCAGACAGCTTCCAGCGCCTCACCGACAGCCGCTACCTCAACCGCCAGCCGTCGCGCCTGGAGGTGACCACCACCCGCGGCTCGACCACCATCGAGCGGCTCCTGCGCGGCCGCACGCTCCCCAGCGGCTTGAGTGCCAGCGAAGTGGCCATCATGAACCAGGTAGAGGTCAACGAGACCATCCCCGCCGGTCGCGCCGTCAAGCTCCCGGGCTGAATCCGGCCCCGCTGGCGATGAGCGGCCGTCGCCAGCGGGATGCTGGACAGGCTATGCCTCGTCGTCTGGGGGAGGAATGACGACAGCCTCGCCGCCGAGCGCCATCTTGCCGTTGCAGTAGGCGTACATCCGCATTTTGACGTGGCGGTGGCGCTCCAGCTTCTCCGCTACCTTGACCTCGATGGTGACCTCCTCGCCGACCGGCACCGGTCGGAGAAACTTCGCGGAGAGTGAGACCGCGATGGACCCGGCACCTGGAAAGTCGCGGCCCAGCACCTTCGAGGCGATCCCGAGTACGTAAACCCCGTGAACGACCGGGTGCCCGAAACGGCTGGCTTCGCCGGCCGCCTCGTCGATGTGGATCGGGTTGTCGTCGCCCGTCACGTCGGCAAAGGCGCGAACGTCGTCCATCGTGACGACGCGAGACCAGGAATAGGTGTCGCCAACGGTGAGGGAATCGTAGGTATGAGCCACAGGGCACGGGGGTCGGGAACCGGAGGCTACCACGACTCGCGACGGCGTGCCACGCAGGGCACCCGGCACACACGCCGACGTTTCACGTGACACTCCGTCCCTCGTCCGGGCCACCGGGGCTAGTCTGCGCCGGCCGCTCCCGACCTGCGTGTTCAACCGCCTGCGTCCTGTTCCTCGGTGGATCGTCGCCCATCCGTGGTGGGTGCTGCTGGCGGCCGTCTCGCTCTCGGCGCTGGCGCTGTGGAAGGCGATGGACCTCCGGGTGGATGCGGACCTCGTCACGCTGCTCCCGCCGGAGTACGAGAGCGTGCAAGCGATCACCCGTCTGCAGGAGACCGTCGGGGCCGAGACCTCTGTCGACGTAGCCATCCGCAGCCCGTCGTTTGATGCCAACCGGGCCTATGCCGAGGCACTGATCCCAGAGGCGATGGCGCTCCAGCGCCCGGACGACCAGGGAGATGCGTTCACACGGTTCGAGTACCGACGGGACATCCGCTTTATCTCGGAGAACGCGCTCTACTTCGCCACGCTGGACGAGCTCGACCGTCTCGAAGAGTTCCTCCGCGGGCAGGCCGAGGCGGTTCGCACACAGACCGATCCGCTGCGCGTCAATCTCTTCGGCTCTGTGGACAGCGCGGCGGCGGCGCGCCAGCAGGCTGGCGATCGCCTCCGCTCCGACCTCGCCCAGTTCGCCCTGACGGAGTACCTCGTCAGCCCCGACTCGACGACGCTCATCGTCAAGTTCTTCCCGACAGTGCCCCAGAGCAACATCGGGCTGGTCGAAGAGCTCTACGCCGACGTGGATTCGCTCCTGCTGGCGGTCGGCCCCGAGCAGTTTCACCCCGACATGACGGCCACAGCGGCCGGGCGCTTTCTCCGCCAGACGGTCGAAGTCCGGGCGGTGACCAACGACGTGCGCAACTCGTTCGGTGCCGGCGTGGGGTCTGTGATTCTGGCCGTCGTCCTGTACTTCCTGTACAAGTCCATTCAGGCACGCACTGGGGGGCGCTTTCGAAGCCGCGTCCTCCTCAGCGAGCTGCTGAGAACCCCGGTGACGGCGGTCCTGCTGACGCTTCCGCTGCTGATCAGCCTGACGTGGGCCGGTGGCGTCGCAGCTCTCACGTTCGGCACGCTGAACCTGATGACGTCTACGCTAGGGCTCGTGCTGTTCGGCCTCGGCATCGACTTCGGGATCCACTTTTACGCGCGGTACTCGGAGGAGCGAGGTCTGGGCCGGAGCGTGCCTGATGCCGTCGAAGAGACGTTTGTGAGCACCGGCCAGGGCATCTTTATCTCCGCTCTGACCACTGCCAGCGCCCTCTTCATCCTCCAGTTGGCCGACTTCCGCGGGTTTAGCGAGTTCGGCCTGATCGGCGGGAGCGGCATCATGTTCGCCGTGCTCTCGATGCTCACCGTGCTGCCTGCGCTATTGAGCATCGCGGAGCGCTCCAGTCTGCTCAACCTGCGGCTCCAAGAGGAGGCGGAGGTGCCAACGGACGCTCACGCATTTCCCTTCGCTCGTCCCATCGCCCTGATCGGACTGGCTGTGACGGCTGCCTGCGTGCTGGCGCTGCCCAAGGTCTCGTTCGAGTACAACTTCTCGAACCTTCAGCCTGAGTTCCCCGAGTTCGACCGGCGCGAGGCCGCTCTAGAGCCGGTGTATGGGCAGAACGCTCGCCGAAACCCAGCCTACATCCTGCTCGACTCTCCGGAGAGTGTCCGCGCTGTGACCGAGGCCGTCCAGAGCCTGGCCGAACAGGACTCCCTGATTTTGGCCGTCGAAAGCCTCCAGGAGCGCTTCCCCGTCGACAGCACCTCCGCTGGCGTCAAGCTCGACCGGCTCGCGGAGATCCGCCAGGTACTCAACGACCCCTTTCTCGACGCGGATACGACAGGGCAGGTGGAACGGCTCCGAATGGCAGCCTCAGCCGCAGAGGCCGTCCCCCTCGACAGTGTGCCGGCCTTCATCACCCGGCCGTTCATGACCCGCGACGGAGAGCTCGGCAACTTCGTGATCGTCTTTCCGAGTGGGAATCTGGGCGACGGCCGCCGCTCGATCCGGTTCGCGGAGCTGATCGGTGAGGTGACGACGCCAGAAGGGCTTCCCTACTACGCGGCCTCCACGCAACTCGTCGCGGCGGATATGCTCCGTCTGATGCAAGCCGAGAGCCCGTGGATGGTCACGGTCACGTTCGCGCTGGTCCTGACGATCGTCCTCATCTCGTTCCGATCCGTCAAGTGGGCGACCGTTGCTCTCTTCCCACTTACGGTCGGGATGGTGTGGATGCTCGGAGCGATGGTCTTGTTCGGGATCAAGCTCACCTTCTACAACCTGGTCGTCCTGCCGACGATTCTAGGCATCGGCAACGACGGCGGCGTCCACCTGACGCACCGTTACCAGGAAGAGGGGCGTGGCTCGATTCGCCGCGTGCTCCGGACCACTGGCGAGCACGTATCGATGGGCGCGATCACCAACCTGATCGGGTTCAGCGGCCTCCTGCTCTCGTCCAATCCGGGCCTCCGGTCGATCGGCCTGCTGGCGGTCGTCGGCATCTGCGCCACGCTGGCGGCGACGCTCGTGTTCTATCCGGCGGCTCTCCAACTGGCAGAGAAGAACGGGTGGCTCGATCGCCGTGCACCGCGGCGCCGTCGCTACAACCTGGGCGACCCGAACGCGATTCGCCGACCGACCTTCCGCCTCCAAGCGCGAACAAAGTCTAACGGCTCTGAAGTAATCCAAAAGGCCCCAGGTTCGTCTGACATGGACTAGACGGCCCGCGCAGGCACTGAACCTTGATAAAGACTCAAGCCATTGTTTTGGTGTGACTTGGTTGTCTGTCAAAACAGCTGATTACACCGCTGGGCTGGCCTGTCCCGCGCCGTTTGCGAGGACGGACCGGTAAAACGACGTCATCGAGGCGAGCACTTCTGACCAGTCGTACCGCAGTGCTTCGTCGCGTGCCGACTCTCCCAGCTGCCGGCGCCAGCGGGCGTCTGCGACTAGCCGGCGGGTCGCCTCTCGGAACGATGCCCGGTCCCGGGGTGGGCAGAGGATCCCCGTCCGCTCATGGTCCACGAGGCTGGCGGAGCCCGCGGCATCAGCCGCGACGACGGCGAGCCCGGACGCCATCGCTTCGAGGGTCACGTTGCCAAAGGTCTCCGTCTCGCTCGGGAACAGGAAGACATCCGACGAGGCGTACGCCGTCGCAATCTCGTCGCCCCCCAGGTGGCCGGTGAACACAGCGTCCGGCAGCTGGGTCTGAAGTGCATCCCGTTCCGGCCCGTCACCGACGACGAGGGCCCGGACGGGTGCCTCCTCGCGACGAAGCGACTGGACCGTCTCAGCAAACACGTCGAGTCCCTTCTCTTTGACGAGGCGGCTCACGAAGGCGACTACGATGTCATCGTCCGCGAATCCGTGGGACTGGCGCCAGCTGGAGGACCACTGGTCCGGCCGAAAGCGGTCCGCCTCGATACCTCGTGGCCAGATCCGGATGGTCGACGTCACGCCGTGCTCGAGAAGAGCGTCGCGCATGGTCGGAGTCGGTGCGTAGACCTCCTCGACGCGGTTGTAAAACCTGCGGAGTGCAGACCAGAGCGCCCCCTCTGCGATCCCCAATCGGTAGTAGTCCAGGTAGGAGGCAAAATGTGTGTGGTAGGTCGAGACGATGGGTATTCCAATCTCCTCGGCCCATGTCAGCGACCGATGACCCAGGACATCGGGCGTCGCGATATGGACGATGTGGGGCGCAAACCGCATGACCTCGCGACGG
>JBCDLV010000008.1:0-28462 GCA_038744895.1 Bacteroidota bacterium
CCTGCCAACTTCGAGGACGCCGTGCGCGTCGTGGTCCAGGGCCGCATGGCAGCCGACGGCTCGGTGTTCCAGGCCGAGCACATCCTCGTCAAGTGCCCGTCGAAGTACAACGACGCCGGAGAGTTCGAGGAAGGCGGCTACGAGGACGCCGAGCCCGGCACGCCGACGCCGCCCTACTCGGCGCCAGCGGAACCCGCCGGGCCTGCGCCGCCAGCGGACCCTGCGCCTCCCTCGACGCCCACCTCGATCCGATGAGCCGGCGCGTCTGGGCCGGCATCGGCCTGCTGGCGACTGGCGTGGGCGGGCTCGTCGCGAGCCTGTCGCTCGGCTCCCGCCCCACGACCTACGCCGCAGGGCCCGTCCCATCGTGCGGCGACTTTCCGAACTGCGCACGCGTGGCAGTGCCGTTCCACCAGTCGCCGAGCGAGGTGCTGGCCGCTGCGCGCAGCGCCCTGGTGGCCTCCGGCGTGGTGGAGTTTCGCGAGACCGACGGCGGCGCCGAGGCTGTAGCCACAGCCGGACCGTTCAAGGATGATGTCCTGCTGGCGGTCGAGGCGACCGAGACGGGGTCGCTCCTCTGGGTACGCAGCGCGTCGCGCTTGGGCCGGAATGACCTCGGCGTCAACGCCCACCGGGTGCGCCGCTTGGTCGACAGCGTGCGGCAGCGGCTGTCGCAAGGGTAGAGGCCTCGGACGCAAGGCCCGCTGGCGCGGTGCACGTATCGCCAGCGGGAGCGTGGCGCCAGCAGGTGCTCGGCGGTGGAACTTTTCGACGGTCGCGCCCCATCCCCCATCCCCCATCCCCCATCCCCCATCCCCCATCCCCCGTCCCATGTCCGCACCGCCTCGTTTCGATCCAGCCGCCCTGCTCGACCGGATGAAGGCGCTCGGCGCAGGCGACTTGCTGCTGCCGCCGCCCATCTTCGTCGACATGCAGACTGAGGTCCGCGACTACCAGCCGGGAGACGCTGACGCGGACAACGTGGGCGCCGCCCTCGTCTGCCGGTTTCCCAACCTGGAGCGCTACCAGAATCCGATGGGCTTGATGCAAGGCGGCATGGTGGCCGCGGCCGTCGACGGCGTCATCGGCCCCCTCAGCTACCTGGTGGCCCCGCCCAGCGTTACGGCCCAGCTGGCGATGACCTACCTCGCGCCCGTCACGCCGGATCTCGACTACGTGGACGTCGAAGGCCGGTTGACCTCGCGGTCGGGACGCCAGCTGGTACTCGACGCGACCGTCACAGCGCCGGACGGGCGCGAGCTGGCGCTGGCGCGCGCGACGAACACCATCGTGCGGCGGGCGCCGAGAGACGGCTAGCCGACCTCGTACACCGTGACCGGCGGCCCCGAGGCCGTGTCGAACTGGCATCCCGCCTCGACGCCGATACCTGCGAGGGCGCCCGCATCGAGGGCCCCACTCTCCACGTCGGGCCAGCGCGCATGCATCGCCCCCAGTGCGTACGCCGATCCCGACCCGAGGGCCCAGTAGCGCGTGTACTCGTGGACCTCGCGCATGTCGTACACACCGAAGATGCCGGTCGGCGCAGCGACGAGGAGCGACATCTGGGTGCTCTCGAACGGGTCGCCCTCCTGACCGGTGTCCGGGATCAGGAAGTACTCTTCCTTGAGCAATGGGTGCAGCTGGCGGAAGGTCTCGAAGAGGCCACGCCGAGACGTCAGGTCGGCGTTCTCGAAGCGCTCCAGCGCATCCCGGATGACGAGGAAGCTGGCCGAGAAGCCGACCGCCCCCACCAGCACGTCGCCGATGCGCATGACCTTGTCGCCAGCGGCGTCGAGATCGGGCGGGAAGCGGAGGCGGTCGAACGTGGTCAGGGCGTCGGCCGCCATGGCGGTCCCGCTGGCGGTCTTGACGACGGTGAGAGTAGACATGCAGAGGGTCGAGTTCAGAGGGAGATCGAGCTCAGGGGTCGAAGGCCTGGACTGGGGACCTCCGAGCGCTCCCGGTCCCACTCACAGGTAGAGCACCGTCGCGACGAGGAAAAAGATGGTCAGGCCGAGGATGTCGTTCGAGACGGTGATGAACGGCCCCATCGCGAGGGCCGGGTCGATGCCGACGCGGTTGAGCGCCAGCGGGACCGTCGCGCCGACGAGCGTCGAGAGCACGATCACCACGAGCAGCGCCACGGCGGCCGTCAGCGCCAAGCGCTGGGTCTCGTCGCCGAAGCCAGACACCACGACGATCACGCCCAGCGCCACCGCCAGCACGGCACCGTTCAGGAGCGCCACCGCCAGTTCCTTGCCGATGCGGCGCGCGAGGTCGCTCCGCCAGAGATCGCCCGAGGCGAGGCCCTGGACGGCGATCGCCGACGACTGGATGCCAGCATTCCCGGCCATCGCCATCACGATGGGAATGAACAGCGCCAGCACGGGCGCCGTCTGGAGCGCATCCTCGAACCCGACGATCACGAGACCCGACACGTAGGCGCCCACCAGGCCGAGCAGCAGCCACACGAGCCGGCCGCGGCTGATGGCGAACACGTTGGACGACAGCTCCTCCTCGCCCGTGATGCCCACCGCGCGCTGGAGGTCCTCCTCGGCCTCCTCGCGGATGACGTTGACCACGTCGTCGATGGTGATGCGGCCGAGCAGGCGGCCGCCAGCGGAGATCACCGGCAACGCGATCAGGTCGTAGCGCTCCATGATGCGGGCGACCTCTTCCTGATCGAGGTCGGGCTCGACGGAGACCACATCGGTCTCGGCGATCTCGGAGACGGCGGCGCGGGCGGGCGTCAGGAGCAGGCGCTTGAGCGGGACGACGCCCTTGAGTCGGTTCTCTTCGTCGACGGCGTAAACCGCGAACACCGGATCCACGGCGTCGACGTTGGCACGGACGGCCTCGGTGGCCTCGGCGACCGTGGCCGCCAGCGGAACCGCCACCACCTCGGTCGCCATGAGGCCGCCCGCGGTGTCGTCGCCGTACGACAGCAACGCCTCGACGTCCGAGGCGTCCTCCAACTGGACGAGGACATCGTCGGCCTGGGCGATATCGACGTCGGCCAGGATGTCGGCCTGGTCGTCCGTGTCGAGTGGGTCGATCAGGGCGACGAGCTCCGTCGTCGAGAGCCCATCCAGCAGGTCGGAGCGCTCGGCGCTTTCCAGCTCTGGCAGCGCACGCCCGATGGCTTCCTCCGGGAGCCACCGGAAGAGCACCCGCGAGAGATCCTGCGGAAGGTGCTGAAGGAGCGCTCCCAGGTCGGCCGGGCGGAGGTCGACGGCCAGGTTCAGCACGTGGCCCCGCTTGCCTGCCCCGACCAGATCCGCGACGGCATCGACCAGCGCCTCGTCGACGACGGTCGGCGTGTCCACAGCTGGCGTCTCGGGAGCAGCGTCAGTCACGGGCGGGAGGAAAGGAGACGGGCGAGGCGGACGAAGTCCGCTGGCGGTACGGCTTCCGGGCGGAGCGTCGCCGCCCACTCGGGAAGGTCGACACCGGCCCCACGAGCGAGCGCGCCGAGGCTGTTCCGGAGCATCTTGCGGCGCTGCCCGAAGGCCGCGCGGACAGTCCGCTGGAGGGCCTCGAAAGGTACGTCCGGCGGTATCGCAGCCGCGAAATCGATGGCGACCACAGCGCTCTCGACAGATGGCTTCGGGCGAAAGCAATGGCGCGACACGTCGAAGAGCACCTGCGTCTCGGCGTAGAGCGCGAAGTAGACCGAGAGCGTCCCGTAGGTCTTGCTCCCGGGCGCTGCCGCCAGCCGGTCGGCGACTTCCTTCTGCATCATCACGACGGCACGGGCCACATGGGCGCGAGCGTCCAGCAGCGCGAAGAGAATGGGCGACGTGATGTAGTACGGCAGATTACCAACGACGTGAAGGAGGCTCGCCTGCGGTTGGTGGGAACTGGGTCCTGGGGCATGAGAATGGGCAGACGTCTCCTCCCCGCCTGCTGGCGGCTTTCCGCCCCGCTGGCGGCTGCCGTCGTCGGTCGTCTCCGCGTCTTCCATCCCCTGCCCTCTGCCTTCTGCCCCCACCCGCAGCGACGGCCAATCCACGTCGAGCACGTCGCCCTCGCGCACGTCGAGACCGGGAAACTGCTGGCGGAGGTGACCGACGGCCTCGGGATCCACCTCCAGTGCGGTCAGGTCGGGGTAGCGTGCGAGGAGGCCGCCTGTCAGCGCCCCTTCGCCTGGCCCGATCTCGACGACCCGCGCGCCAGCGGGCGCCTCGACGGCGTCCACGATGCGCCGGATCGTGTTGGGGTCGGTCAGGAAGTGCTGGCCGAGGCGCTTTTTGGGACGGACGGACACGGACGGGAGGAGTGGCTTCGCACAGGGTAGCCGCCGCCGCGCTGGAGTGCGCGCGCGGCGCCGTTCTCCACCGCCTCTCAACGGCCGCGGCCCGCTGGCGATCGCCGCCAGCGTCGCCGATTACCCTTCCGATTGGCCGCGGCGGTACCACAGGAGCCCGCCCAGCCCGATCACGCCGAGGTACGCCAGCAGGGACGCCAGCGACGCCACCAACACGCCCTGGCGGCGCGTCTCGGGCTGGTACCGCAGCGTGACGATGTGGTCGCCAGCACGCACCGGGACACCACGCAGCAGGTAATTCGTCCGCAGGATGGGTGCGTCCTCCAAGCCCACCGTCGCCGTCCAGCCCGCCGGGTAGTAGACCTCGCTGAACACGAGCAGCCGCGGCCGGTCCGTCGACACCTCGTACACGATCTCGTCCGGCGAGAAGCGGCCGAGTTCCACAGAGACGGCTCCGGAGTCTGGCGCGGCGCCCGTGAGCGCGTCGATGTCAACCGCGCCAGGATCCGAGACGAGGGCCGTTCGGAGCAGGTCCGTCGCCGGATCGCGAACCTCCTCGATCAGGGCGTCGTCGTCCGACACCACAGCCACCGAGTCGGCGAAGAAGGCACGCGGCAGCGCCGACGAGTCGACGGAGACGACGAGGCCGGTCTGCTCGTCCTGGAACACCGGCTCTGCGTAGGAGACCACGCCGGGCAAGAGCAGGTAGCGCGCCGCCAGCAGGCGCGTCGCGTTCGGGTTGAGGCCGAGCGAGTCGTCGGGCAGGATGCGGTCGAAGTAGTCCTGGATGAGCGTCAGCTTGGCGCCGTGGTAGCCGCCGATAGACTCGTAGAAGTAGGACGGCTGGGCGTTCTGGATCCAGTTGGCAGGAAGGACGCGGAAGCGGCCCGCGCCGCCGGCCTCCTCTACCCGTGCAGTCAGGAAGCGATCGGCATCGGACGGTTGGATCTGCGCCGTCACCGCCGAACGCCGCTGCAACGCCGACTCCTCCTCGCTGAAGTAGCGGCGCCCGACGCCCCACAGGTCCACCGTCACGAGCAGCGCCAGCCCGGCGACAGTCACCCAGCCGGGGATCCGTTCCCACAGGTGGGCCACGATGAGCGCGAGCGCCAGCCCGAGGATGAGGAGCGAGCGGCCGGCGTCGGCGGCGAACAGCGACTCGCGCTCGTCGGCGGCCTCCGAGACGTACTGTGCGGCGGCCTGGCGCACCTGGGGCTCCGCTGGCGACAGGCCATTCTGCTGGGCGAGGGCCTGGGCCACCTGGGCGGCCTCGCCCTGCTTCTCGAAGTCGAGCGGTCCGCCACCGGTCAGCCACAGCCCGCCCACGACGACGGTGAGCACGGTGCCAACGGTGAGGACAACACGGCGCTTGCGGGCATCGGCCTCCTCGGTGGCCTCGGTGCGCTGGATGTAGTAGGCGCCCCACCCCGCGAGGACCGCCAGCACCAGAGCGACGGTGACGAGCCATGTCTCGGGCACGCGGAAGGCGTTGAACAGGGGCAGCAACTCGAACGCGGGCCGGTTCAGGAGCGGGAGGTACTCGCCGAGCGCGAACAGCGTCATCAGGACGCCGGCGGCCGCCAGCCCCACCACCGACCGTCTCGCCACGCCGGCCACGCCCACGAACGCCAGCAGGAGGATCACCGGCCCGACGTAGTGCGGTCCCTCGGTAAAGATCTTCTCGCCCCAGTACGTCGCGCCGCCCCCACCGTAGGCGTTGGGGATCGCCAGCGTGAGCATCTCGCCGAACCCCTGGCTCCACTGCATCGCGTAATCCCACGCCAGCCCGCCGCTCGGGCCTGCCGACCGGATCGTGTAGGCTTTGTACTCGGCCTGGAGGAGGTACGGATCGGCCACCATCGCGAGCGCCAGCAGGGAGCCCGCCACCAGCAAGCCGGTCGAGGCGAGGAACGTGGCTGCCCGCTTGGCCTGGACGGCGGCGATGCCCTCGGCGACCCACCAGACGGCGGCGATCACCACCAGGTAATACGTGATCTGGACGTGTCCTGCCCGAAGGTTGACGGCGGCGGCGATCGCGAACAAGAGCGTCAGGAGCGCGCTCGCCATTCGGCCGGTCTCGGGCGACCGTCGGATGACGGCCGCGAACGCCGCTAGCAGCCACGGCGCATAGGCCAGCGCGATAAACTTGGTGTTGTGGCCCGCGGTCAGGATGATCGGCAGGTACGTCGTCAGTCCGAACCCGACGGCGGACACGGTGCCCGCCAACTTCGACCGCGTCAGCGAAAACACCAGCAGGTACGTCCCCAGCAGGAGCACCAGGAAGTGCGCGACCGGCCACAAGCCCATCTGGCGCAGCCCGCTGACGAGCGTGTCGACGCCTGGAACGCGTGAGCCGCCGAGGATCATCGTGCCTGGCATGCCGGCGAACACGTTGGGCGACCACTCGGGCCGGACGCCCGTCGCCTTCTCGTACGTCAGCATGGCCTCGGCCGTGGCGGCCCACCGGACCGTATCCCCACCGACCAGCGTGCGCCCTCCGAACGTCGTGGACGAGAAGAAGCCCGCCGCGACGATCACCAGGAAGCCGATGCAGATGGCGTGCTGGCGCCACTCCGGCTGGCGCTCCCAGAAAGACATCTCTCGGGTGACCGGACCTGCGCGACGGACACGGCTGCGCGACTTCCACACCTCGTTGCCCTCCAGGGGGGCCGGGCGCGCAGCGCTCGGACGGCTCTTCCTCGACTTCGCCATCGGGTGGTTCTGGAACGGGATGGCCGCGCACGCGGCGGTGAGCATCAGCCGTGCGGTGCATCGCCGGCCAGGACGCCGAAGATAGACGCGCGTCGGTTGCGACTCAGTGCCCCTCTAGCTCCGCCGGCTCCCCGTAGGTCGCCAGCTCCGCCTGGACCACGCGGCGCACACGCTCCGCCAGCTCAGCGGTGTCGGACCGACTCAGGCCCTCGGTCGGGATCGCTGCATCAGTCACCAACCGGACCCGCCCTGGCTGTGCCGCGAAGCTCCGCTCGGCGAGCACGCCCGTGTTGCCCACCAGCGTCACCGGCACGAGCGGGACACCAGCCTCGACCGCCAGCATGAACGGGCCGCGCATGAACGGCTGGAGGCCGTGGTCATGGCCGCGACCGCCCTCCGGAAACAAGAGAACCGAATCGCCAGCCTGCACCCGGCTGGCGGCCTCGCGCAGGTCGCGAACCGCCTGACGAGGGTTGTCGCGGTTGATGAACAGGCACGCCGACTTCTCCAGCACCCATCCCACGAATGGCCACGACCGCACCTCATGGCGCGCCATGTAGAGGAACGGGCGGTCCAGCCCGAGCATCGTGGTCATGATGTCGAGCGAGTTAGCGTGGTTGGCCACGAAGATGACCGGACCCTCCGGAAGCGGCGCTCGCTGCTCGACATCGAGCCGGATCCCAGACATCCCGGTGATGAGGCGCGCCCACGGCCGCATCCAGCGTCGAAGCGTAGCCGTCGTCGGCTCGAATGCAGAGTGGAGCACCAGAAGTGGGCTCATCGTCGCCGTGAAGAACCACGCCCAGAAGGCGACCCAGCCGAACCACAGCCGCCTGGTCACAGTCGGCCTGGGCGACTGGACGCGGAGCGATGCTTCGGATGACGTGTTCACAGCCGCAAGCTATCCCGCCGCGGCCCTTCGCAGGCGGATCAACGTCGTCGCCGACGCCAGCCCCGACGGACGGACAGGCTGCGGCAGGCCATCCACCACCAGCGGTCCACCGAACGAGGACGACGCCAGCAGCGCCAGCTGGCGCTCCCACGCGACGTCTCCGTCTCCGAGGATCGCCTCCTCCCCGCCGTCGAGGTCGCGCACGCCCACGCACGACGGGACGTAGCCCGCATCGAGCAGCGCGGCCAGCCCGCTGGCGGGGTCCTCTCCCGCTGCGAGCGCGTCCGCAGGCCGCCAGTCGGCACCGACAGACGCGTGGCCGATGGCGCTGAGGAGGGCGGCCAGACGGGCTCCGCTGGCGACGGACGTCTCGGCGTCGTTGCGAATCGCCAGCTGGATCCCGAGCCGATGCGCCTGCTCGGCCACCTGGCGGAAGGCCTCGGCGGCTGCTTCGAGGTCGGGCGAACCGTGGGACAGGGCACCCACGCGTACGAGGCTGCACCCGATCCGCCGCCCGAACGCCGCGACATCATCCAAAGCGGCCATGTCATTCAGCCACGAGGGCCGGGAGGCCGCATCGCCCTCGAAGAGTCCAGGGTCTACCGCCAGTACGGGCACCTCCTCATCTGCCAGTCGGCGTCGTAAGGGCGCTTCCGTCACGTTCGGGACGCGGGCGCCGCCCACGGTCCTCAGGACAACGCCGTCGAGGCCCCACAGGAGGGTCAAGCGGACTGATCGGGCGGCGTCGTCCGTGGCGATGTCGGTGGTCCAAGCGGTCGTCACTCGGCCTCAGGGCGATCTAAAAACGTCTCGCTGGCAAGCTCGACGACGCGGCCGAGAACGCGGCGAGCTGTGCTCACAGCGTCGCCGTCCATCGGGATTCTCTCCGTGGTCGCCTCGCCAGCGGGGCCACCGCTGGCGAACGCATCGCCAGCCGGGACGCCCTCCCCAACGTACACGACAGCGTGGATGGACGCCCGCGGCCACAGGGCGGGCGCGAGCCGCCCGCTGGCGCCGAAGACGATCTGGACGCTCCGGCCTGGCCGGTTGGACCACCGCGCACGTTCAGCCAGGACGCGACCTGTCTCCGCGAGCGCCAGCGCACCGGGTCCCTCGGCATCGGCCTGGACGATGACCAGCTCGTCACGCACCAAGGGCGATCCCCCGGGGACGAAGCCGCCAACGACCAGCGACTCCGCCAGCTGGAACCGGGGCTGTCGGCGCAGATCGTCGGCGTAGGGTGTCAGGCCGTAGCGCGCGAGCGCGCGGGCGAGGACGGCCCGGTACTCGACCGACGAGGGCGCCTCGGCGAGGGAGTCGCGCAGAGCCTCGACAGCAAGGGGCGATGGCTGCGCGTCGATCCCTCGGGCAGTGGGGTCACGCGGGCCCGTGCAGGCGCCAGCGGTGACCGCCAGCAGGAGGAGTGCGAGGATGGATCGGGGCACGAGCGATCAAAAAAAGGGCCGCCCAGCGCGTGCCGGGCGGCCCCACAGTCGTCAGGTCGGTCTACTCGAAGCCGATGGCGAGACCAGCCGTGAACCCGATCGTCGGGTTGGGCGAGTTGGAACCACCGAGTGTGTAGCCGTACTCCAGGTACTCGTCGGGCACGGCACCCTTGATGTAGAGCGACGCCGGCAGGTTCGGCGGGCTGACCCGGAGGTAAGGAACGACGCGACCCACGTGTCCCCCGATGCCGCCTTGCAGGCCGGCGCTCCCGGAGAGCGGCTCATCGAAGCGGGTCTGGATCTGGAACGTCGCGCCCAACTCTGCGATCGAGAAGCGAAGGCCAGCGCCGAACAGGAAGTTGAGGAAGTCACCGCCGTCTTCCACATTCGTCCCTGGGATCTCATTCCCGGAGGGATCCTCCAGGGCTCCACCACTCTGGAGTGCGTAGTAGTCGACGCCACCGAGCAGGCGGAACCGCTCGGAGGGGTAGTCGAAGTTGAGGCCTACGAAGATGGCATCTCGACCGTCCGAGTTTCCAGCCTCCTGCGGAAGGCGGGCACCGCCGAGTTGTGGAACGGGCTCAGAGAACACCGCGGCGCTCCCGAGGTCGAAGCTGTAACCGGCGTGGATGCCCAAGGTCTTGCCCTGTGCCACGCCGTAAACCTGGACCTGCTGGAAGCCGAAGTCGCTCTCGATGTCACCAATCCCGAGTTGACCCACCGTCTCCGCGGTGAAGTCGGTCTTTGCGAAGGACAGCATCGCGCCGGCTCCGACCTGGAAACGCGGCAGGTTGAGGAAGTCGAACTGCGCGCCGACCTGCGCACGCTGAGAGACCGACTCTCCGACAGTTCCAATCGGAGCTGGGCCGCCGATCGAGAGTGGGTCTGTTTCGCCCTGCCGATTGTAGACATCCTCCGTGATGCCATAGGAGTACTGGGCCCAGAGCTTGAGAGGAAGGGCCGTCGACGACCGCCCCTGCGCGTAGGTACTGTGAGGGGTCTGGTACGAGGCCTCGGTGGCCTGTTGTTCAAAGACCCCGGGTGTCGCCTCCGCCTCTACGGCAGCGTCATTCGCGTCAGACTTTTTCTTGTCGTCGTCGCCGGTATCGGGTGGTGGGATGATGGCGAGAGAACCGGCGAGTGCGCCGATGAGTGCCATGTTCAGCATAGGAGCCTCAGATGGGGGACATTTGGGAAATGGGCACGACGGGGCGCACGCCGGTAGGCGGCGGAGCCGGCCCGTCAGTCCCGCTCCTATCGCCCTCGGGACCGTTGGGTTCCACTCAGGCGTTACGAGCCTCCCCTCTGCGCGGGCGCGCCTGAACTGGCGGCGTGCCCCTTCTTTCGCCGCCTCTCTCGCTATGGACTCCCCGGCCCGTGCTGCTCAGGTCACCCTCGACCGCGAGCGCCAGCTGCTCATAGACCTCAGCGCGCTCCTTGACGCCGCCGACGTCCCTGACGACACCCGCCGTCGGCTGGCAGACCTGGCGCGTAGCCTCGACGAACTCTTCCTGCTGGTCATCGCAGGCGAGTTCAACGCGGGCAAATCGACGGTGGTTAACGCCCTATTCGGACGGCGCGTCATGGAGGAAGGCCCCGTCCCAACGACCGACAAGATCACGGTCCTCCGCCACGGCGACGCCGACGCGACGCACCGGCGCGGCGAGTTCGTCACGGAGCGCCACATCGACCATCCGCTCCTGGAAAGCCTCGCCCTGGTCGACACGCCGGGCACCAACTCGATCGTCAAGGAGCATCAGGCGCTGACCGAGGACTTCGTCCCCCGCGCCGATCTCGTGCTGTTCGTCACCAGCTACGACCGGCCGCTCTCCGACTCCGAACGTCAGTTCCTGGAGTACATCCGAGGCACCTGGGGCAAGCGCCTCGTAGTCGTCGTCAACAAGGCGGACCTCGCCGAGACCGAGGCCGCGCTGGCCCAGGTGCTCGACCATGTCCGTGACGGACTCGCCCGCATCTTCCAGGAGGCCGGCATCGAGGACGCGCAATCGCCCCTCCTCTTTCCCGTCGCCGCCCGGCTGGCGCTTCAGGCCAAGGAAGCCGACCCCGATGGCTACCGCGCCGATGAACGATGGGAAGCCTCTCGATTCACCCTGTTCGAGCGGTTCTTGCGCGAAACACTCACCGACGACGCGCGGCTGGCGCTCAAGCTGGCGGCACCGCTCGACGCCGCGCGAACGCTCCTCGACGACGTTCGCCAGCGGGTCGATGCCCAGCGTGAGGTCCTCGCGAACGACGAGAGCCAGCTGGCGCAGCTCAACGGCCGGTTCGAGGAGGTCCGAGGCCAACTCGATGGCATCGCGGAGAAGGCCGTAGTCGAGGTCGACCGGGAGCTGTTGGAGATGGAGAAGCGCGGCGTTCGCTTCCTGGACGACACCATCCGGGTGTCACGGCTGACCCTGATCCGCGACCGCAACGCCTTCCGCGAGGAGTTCGACCGGCAAGTCGTGCGCGACGCAGAGTCCCGCATCGAGACGCGTCTAGGAGAGGCGGCCGATGCCATCCTTCGGCGCGTGTTCGAGCTGTGGAACGAGACCTACACCCGGCTGGCGGACCTCAAGCGCGACGCGGGCAAGGCCGAGGGCGGTTTCATGTTCGACCGCGATGAGGTACTGCGCGACGTGCTGCGCGAGGCGCGGCGGACCATCGACCAGTACGACATGGGCGAGGAGGCACGTCGCCTCCTCGAAAACGCCCGCTCCGCACTGACCGTCGGCGGGGCGACGGCCGTCGGGCTTGGAGCCGCCGCCGTGGTTCTGATTGCCACGACGGCATTCGACATCACAGGCGGACTGATCGCAGCGGGCTCGCTGGCAGCCCTCGGGTTCATCGTGCTTCCGGCTCAGCGCCGCCGTGCCGTTCGCGAGTTCTCGGAGCGCGTGGACACGATGCGCACGGAGCTTCGCAGCGGCCTCGACCGCGAGCTCTCCGAGGAGGTAGACCAGGCTATCGGCAAGGTGCGCGCGCTGGTGCGCCCGGTGGCCAAGCTGGCGCTCGACGCTCGCGAGCGTCTCGACGGAATGGCCTCCGAGGCGGACCGGCTGGCGGCGGAAACCGATGCCATCGGCGCAGAGGTGCGCGCGACCCATGGCACAGCGCTGGACGAGTAGATCCCAGGACCTGGCTGCGGCAGCGTCTCTCTTCACCTGACGATCGGAGCGGCCGGGAGTAGTCATCCCAGGCGACGTTGGGGTATTTGGGTCTCCAGCCCCCATTGCCATCCCGGCCCACACGACCCACTCCGAGCGACTCGCCGACTGGTCGGCGGGCGTCCGCGACGGCGACGCTGCCGCGTTCGAGGCCCTGTTCCACGCGCTTCACGCACCGCTCGTCCGGTTCGGCACCCACCTGGGGCTCGGTCTCGCCGACGCGGACGACCTAGCACAAGAGGCGTTCGTCCGGCTGTGGGAGAACCGGGCCACCGTCGACCCGAGCCGTTCCGTCCGAGCATGGCTCTATCGCACCCTTCGCAACCTGGCGCTGAACCAGTTCCGCGACCAGCGCCGCCACGACGTGCGGCGTGCAGCACTCGTCCCGCCCGATTCCACCCCGCCCCCCGACGATGTCGTGGAGGGCTACGCGTTGGCGCGTCGCCTCGAAGCCCTCGTCGAGGCGCTTCCCGAGCGCCAGCGGGAGGCCCTGCTGCTCACCCGTGTCGATGGCCTCGCCCACGTGGAGGTCGCCGCGGTGATGGGGATCTCGGCTCGGACCGTCAACAACCACCTCGTCCGCGCGCTGCGGGCCCTCCGTGAGGGACTCGACGCGGGGATGATTTCCTGATCCGACATGGACCGCCCCCTCCCACCTGACCTTCGCGACGCACTGGGTACGGAGCCTGATGGGGATGCCCTCGCTGCGCTCTGGGAGCCGCTCGGGGCCCTCGACCGGCCTGCTGGCGTCGACACGGATGCGGCCTGGCGCCGCGTCCGCACACGCACGACGGCGTCGAGAGCGCCGAGACTTGCCCCCTCCCTACCGCCCGTCGCCCGGCGCGTACGGCGGTGGACAGTGGCGGGCACGATCGCCGCCGCCGTCGCCGCGTTCGTGCTCCTGCGGCCCGTGACGTGGACAGCCGACCCTGGCGAGACGACGACCGAAACGTTCGCCGATGGAACGCGGGTCACGCTAAACAGCGGGTCGCAACTTCGCTTCACCCCGACCATCGGAGCGGATCGTCCTCGAGTTGTGCGCTTGGTCGGGGAGGCCTTTTTCGACGTGGCTCCTGGCGACCCGTTCGTGGTGGAGACGGTCGACGCGCGCACCGAAGTGCTCGGAACCGCCTTCAACATTCGGTCGCACGGGACCGAGACGCAGGTCGTGCTGACCCGTGGAGAGGTTCGCGTCGTCTCGGGGTCTCACACTGTGACGCTCAAGCCTGGCGAGGCCGCGACCACGACAGATCTCGGCCTCGTCCGTGAGCCGGCCGATGTCGCACGCCAGACAGCATGGCGGACCGGAGGCCTCGCATTCGAGTCCGAGCCGCTGTCTGCGGTCATCGCAGAGATTGGCCGGCGGTACGGCGTCTCGTTCGACGTGGCCTCTGGGATTCCCCAGAAGGCACCGACGACCGCGTTCTACCCTACTCTACCGGAGCTTCCCGACCTCCTCGGTGATCTCGGGGCCTTGTGGCGCGTCCGGTTCATCCCCATCCGAGACGGATACCGCATCGAGCCGGCCCTTCCCCGTGCGCCCGCTGCAACGCCGTAGCGTTCTCCCATGCGAGCACTTGTCCTCGGGATCCTCGCCGTCGCGGCCACCTCGCCCCTGGCGGCCGCGCAGGAGTCTCCTCCGCCGTCGGACGGGGCATCGATCGTACTCCGCGGCGTTCCGGCGGGGACGGCACTCGCTGAAGTCGCCGAGACCGCTGGCGTTAGCGTCGTTTTTGATCCTACCCTGCCGGGTCTCGACCGACCGGTCTGGTGCGACGGTCGAGACATCGCTGTCCTCCTTCGCTGCATCACCTCGGCAGCCGGGCTCGACGTGGTCCTTCGGTCGTCGGGGACCTACCTCGTTGTGGTGCCCGCGGTCGAGGCGCCAGCGGTCGGGGGCATCACCGGAGTCGTCGTCGATGCGGAGACGCGAGCCCCTCTGCCCGGGGCGCACGTGCGGCTCGTTGGGACGGCCACCGGGACGACCACGGACGAGGTCGGCGTGTTCGCCGTGGGGTGGCTTCAGCCAGGAACGTACGCGCTGGCGGTCAGCTACGTCGGCTACGCGCCTGCACAGGTGGAGACGCTCGTCGAGCCGAGCGGCGATGCCCGAACGCGCATCGAGCTTCGAGCCGAGACGATTCGCGGCCGGCCGGTCGTGGTCGAAGGGCTGCAGGCACCACTCCCGTCGGCTCGGCTCGGCGCCGAGGCTTCGGCATCCATGGCATCGGCCCCGGGGTCCGGTACGAGTGCGGGCCTTGGCACCACGACGGGATCGACCCTGGCGACAGAACCCAACGCGCCGTCGTTTGCGGCACGCGCTCCGCGTCGCACCATGGACGCCGTGGCTCCCGGCCCTGGCGCGCTCGGAGTGGTCGGGCGGTCGGTCCTGGACGGCCTCTCCATCCAAGGCGCCGACGACGGCGACCATCCGCTCCGCCTCGACGGGGCCACGGTCTACGAGCCGGTCGCGTTTGGTACGCTGGTGGGTGCGCTGAGCCCGCTCGCAGTGGGTCAGGCGACGATCCGGAAGGCGGGCTTCGGGGTGGAGCACGGGTCCTCGCTGGCAGGCGTCGTCGAGGTCGAGCACGCGACGACGCCTCCGCACAGCAGCAGGCCGGTAGACGCAACGGTGAACCTCGACCCACTCGCCGCGGGGGTCCGTGTTCGGCACGACGCTCGTGTCCGTGGCGCGAGGGTGACCACAGCGCTCACGGGTCGGCGGAGCCTGTGGGACGTCATGCGCACGCCCGCGCTCGATGCCGCGGTACGCCAATGGAACGCCGTCGACCCTGTCCTCACAGCGCGCTTCATCGACACGCGAGCCCTGCGCTTCGAGACCGACCGTGAAGGATCGGACCTGCGCTTCTCCGACCTCCATCTGGCGTCCAGAGTCACACTGGACGACCTCCGCACGATCCGCGTCTCGGCCTACCGCGGACAGAGCATCGTGGAGACGGACCTCCTCGCCGGAGGCAGCAACGGGCGAGGGCTTCCGCCAGCGGCGATCCTCGCCCGCGACGGCACCCGCTGGTCCAACAGCGCCGCGTCGCTTCGGTACGACGCCGTCGTCTCGGCGCGATGGACGCTGCGCACAGCACTCACGGCGAGCGCCTATCAGCTCGACGTCACGCGCGCCTCGGCCACCGGAGACGTACCACCCGGGCAAACCATCGAGTCCGTTGGCACCCAGCTGGCGACGATGCTCGACCGCGAGCCGGCCTCAGCCGATGCCAACCGGATCCGCGAGGCGACGCTCTCGACTGTGTTCGATGTCCGTCGCGGCCCCGCGCACGTGACGCAGATCGGAGCGGAGGTGACTGGAGTGGCACACCACCTCACCCTAGCCATCGCGCCCGTCCGGACAGTCGGGACCTCTGGGGCGTCGGCGCGGGTCGCTGCGTTCGTCGCGGATCGCCGCCTGCTGGCCGGTCGGTGGACCGTCGAGCCTGGTCTTCGGATGACGGTTCTCCCCTCGACAGGCCTCCTCACGGCCGAGCCGCGCGCGAGCCTGCGCTTCGACGCGCTCCCCGGCGACCGTCTCGCCGGGCTTTCGCTTCGAGGCATCGCGGCACGGCTGGCGGTCGGGGTCTACCGTCAGTTCGTAACCCGGCACGAGTTCGCCACATTCGGCCCGAGTGCGATCGTTCCGGAGGTCGCGCTGTGGCTTCCTGCCGAGGCCGCCCCACCGGTTGCCCTGCACGTCGCCAGCGAGGGCCTCTGGCAATCGCCGAGGGGCACCGCGGTTCGGGTCGAGGGCTACATCCGGTCGACGCCGCGCCTGTACGTCCTCGACTACAACGCCCTCTTGGTGCCCGACCTCAGTCCGACGGATGATCTCTCGGAGATCCTCCAGGACGGGCAGTCGCTCGCCCTCGGCGCTGGGATCCGAGTCGAGCACGATGGCACACGGGCCACCTGGAGCGTCGGCGGCTCCGTCAGCCGCTCGCGCCAGCAGGTCGATGATCGGTTCGACGGTCGGTGGGTGCCCGCGCCCTGGGACGACCCTCTTCGCCTGGACGCCGCCCTCGGACTGGTGCTGTCCGGCCAGCGAGGGGCCGGCCTCGTGTTCCGGGCGCGTGCGACGGCCAGCGCCGGACGCACCTGGGCGTTTCGGCGGGCGTACTACGACGTCCTCCCCACGTTCAGCGGGCGAACGTCGATCGGCCCTGTCCGCCTGGACCGTCCGGAGGACGATCGGCTTCCGGGCGTGCTCCGGCTCGACATCAGCCTGGCCTATGCGGGCGTGATCCGTGGGCTGGGTGTCGAGGCTGCATTCGATGTGGTGAACGTGACGAACCGACGCGCCCCGCTGGATTGGTCGCTGGTCCAGCAGGCCACCGGGGTGTTCTCTGTTCGCACTCGGGCGCTACCGGGGATCGAGCCGAGCGCCCGGCTCAGGTTTTCGTTCTGAGCGAGTAGTCATTGCTCAGGCAGATGGGGTACACAGGGCGCAAGCAGGGAGGGCCCCCTGGTGGAGCCCGACCTCATCGTCCACCATCCCCCCAATTCCATGAGACGCGTTTTTCCATCTTTCCTCGCCGGCGTGCTCGTGCTCGGCCTCGCAGCCTGCGATGCGGCCGACCCTGGCACGCCTGACCTCGGCCCGGGAGCCTTCGAGGCGACCGTCGCATCGTCGGCAGCCTCCGCCACGATCGGCGGCGCAGCTGCGTCGAGCCTGGGCTCCGACCGCTCCACGTTCGACGGCACCTTCGGCGCCTACGTCATCGCCGAAACCGAGGACGGCACTCGCTACACGTTCTCCAGCATCCAACTCACAGCCGACAGCGGCGAGCAGATTCTACTGGGCAGCATCGCCCCCGGCGACGAGCTCGCCTCGGGCGCCTACGGCATTGAGACGAGTCGCAACCTCGACGCGCCCTTCGACTTCGTCGCTCTCTACGACGACGGAAGCGACGACGGGCGTGGCGGACGCTCGGCCGATCGCGCGATCGGCGGCTCCGTCGAGGTCGACGTCGATGGGAGACTGGTCAGCGGAACGTTCGACTTGGAGTTCCCCGGTAGCCTCTCCGTGTCCGGCTCGTTCAACGCTGCCCCGGCAGACGGCTGAGCCCCCCGGCACCGCCCGGCCCTAGCGCTTTCGGGGTCGGGCGGTGCGTCGATCTGTTTCTGCCCGTTTCCACCCGCCCACGTCCAATGCGCCATCTCCCCGCATGGCTCCGGCTACTCCTCAGTCTCGTCGTCGTCCCCTCGGTCGCATTCGCGCAACCAGCACCTGACATCATCCTGACCGATTTCTCCGAGCCAGACCTCGCGGAGAGGTGGCGAGCCGTCAACGACGACGTGATGGGTGGGCGCTCGACTGGTGGCCCTGAGTTCGTGGAGAGCCGACTCGTGTTCTCCGGCTCGACGAACGTCGTCGGCGGTGGCTTCTCCTCGATCCGGACAGGGGCGGACGGTTGGGATGGAGCCGAGGCCATCGTGTTGCGTGTTCGCGGGGACGGTCGCCGCTACGAGGTCGACGTGCAGACCGGCGAGCGCGCTGGGTTCTTCCCGGTGGCCTACCGCGCGGCCTTCGAGGCTCCAGCGGAGTGGACTGTCATCCGGCTCCCGGTTGACGCCTTCGCGGCGACAGCGCGCGGCGAACCTGTGGCCGCGCGCCCGTTCGACCCCGCACGTGCCCGGACTGTGGGGCTCTACATCTTCGACGGAGAGTCGGGGCCATTCCGGCTGGAGGTCGACTGGATCGGTCTCGACATGGCCGAAGCCGAATGAGCGTCAACGCTGCGCGTCCGGCGATTTCCTCCAGTTGGGGTGACGCTGGCAGAGCTCGTCGACTATCCGACAGCAGTCCGCATCCCTGAGTCGGTCCCTGCTGGCGAGCGGTTGGCGGCCGCCTATCGATCGTGTCGCAGCGCCGACGTCAGCCGTGCTCGATCACGGCTCCTCGCCCGTCTCCTGCGCCAGCTGGCGCAGGAAGTCACGCATGAACCGCACGCGGCGCTTGGCCTCGGCGCGGCCGGCGGCCGTGCGCATGGTGGCGGGCAAGCGCAACAGCTTGACCTGAAAGTGGTCGGTGGCGAACCGGCGGTCGTCGAGGGGCCGCCCAGGAGAATCAGACGGGACGGGGTCGTCGGGATGCACGAGCGCGGAGCCCATCGCGCCAGCGGTGGCGTAGCACCGCGCGACCCCAATGGCGCCGAGGGCGTCGAGCCGATCGGCGTCCTGGACCACCTCCGCTTCGAGGGTCCGGGGTTCGACGCCGGCGGAGAAGCTGTGGGCCTCGATGGCGTGGGCGATGGCTGGGATTCGGTGCCCCGGGTATCCCGACTCCCGCAGCCACCCGCTGGCGGCATCGGCCGACAGCTTCGAGGCCCGCGCCCGGTCCGGCGACGACTTCGGGACGGTCACGAGGTCGTGGAGCCACGCAGCCGGCACCACCACCGTGAGGTCGGCGCCGTCGGCCTCCGCCAGCTGGCGCGCCCAGACCACGACGCGGCGGATGTGGGCGAGGTCGTGCCCGGCATCACCGGTCATCCGCTGGCGGACGAAGGCCTCGCAGCGCCCGGACCATGTCGCCAGATCGCGTGGAGTCACGATTCGTTTCCGAGAGGCTCGATCCGTATGTGTCCACCCTCTGTGACCTCGATAACCAGCCGGCTTTGACGAAGCAGACTCATTCCAACGAGAGGGTCCGTATCGGCTTCGTCGATTGCTACCGCACGCCAGCCGTCGTGCCACTCTACCTCTCCGTCGTATACCTCCATCTTGACCTCTGTCCCATCGGCAAGAGCAGCACGGCCGGACCGCATCCACGGGAGACCCAAGCGACGGACGAGGTGACTTGGGAGCGATATCCAGCCAGAGAAACCGGTGTCCACGACGACGTCGATCGTTTCGGAGCCCTCAGGACCACGCACATTCAGGGTGACGACTGCGTCGAGGCTCGGCTCAACGAATCCATCGATCATCGTGACGCTCTCCGTCCGTACCGCCGGGCCGCACGTTGCCCCACCCGTCGAAACCAGACTTGCGCCTGAGGGCGCCGTCTGCGGAGGCGGTCGGCCGCGCGTAGTTCGTCCGCATCGAGTTCGTAATCGCCAGACTCAACATCGATCAGCACCACCTTGCCCTCATCCTCGGCTGTCAGGCGAGGCACGATGGACGATCGGTACGCGGCTTCTCCACGTGAAGCCAGCTCGTCAAAGGAAAGAGAGCGACTAGGCATACCTCAAACGTACAACGTCCACGGGCCCGCTGGCGAACCGTCGCCAGCGGGTGCGCCGTTACGTCACGACGAAGTTGACGAGGCGGCCTGGCACCGCGATCTCCTTGCGGAGCGTCCCCTCGGCGAGGTAACGGGCGACGTTGGGTTCCTCGCGAGCCGCCGCCAGCATGGCGTCCTTGGACGCCTCGGCATCCACCTCGACGGTCCCTCGGAGCTTGCCGTTGACTTGGACAGCGATCTCGACGGTATCGGCCTTGAGGAGCTCCGGGTCGTACTCGGGCCAGGGCACATAGGCCAGCGACTCCGGATGGCCCAGCTGGCGCCAGAGCTCCTCGGCCAGGTGCGGCGCGAACGGCGCCAGCAGGAGCACGAACGGCTCGGCGACCGGGCGCGGCACGGCGCCCCACTTGGTCCCGGCATTGACGAACTCCATCAGTGAGGCGATGGCCGTGTTGAACCGGAGGCCGTCGACGTCGTCGGTCACCTTTTGGATGGTGGTGTGGAGCACGCGCAGCTCGTCCTTGGTGGGCTCGGCGTCGGTGACGGACGCCGCCAGCTGGCCGGTCTCCTCGTCCAGGAGCAGCCGGTAGGCCCGCGCCAGGAAGCGGTGGACGCCGTCGACGGAGCGCGTATTCCACGGCTTCGTCTGCTCCAGCGGCCCCATAAACATCTCGTAGAGCCGCAGAGAGTCGGCGCCGTACTCGGCCACGATGTCGTCGGGGTTGACCACGTTGCCGCGGCTCTTCGACATCTTGTGGGCGCGGCTCTGGACGCGTACGTCGGCGTGGGAGACCAGCACGAACCCGTCGCCCTGCTTCTCGACCTCGCCCTCGGACACGGACACGGCCACCAGGGTCGAGCCGTCGCGGGCGTCCTGCCAGCCGTCGTCCTCGGCCTCGGTCGCGTGCTCTGCCGAGACCCACCCGAACGGCTCGCCGTCGTCGCCGACGCGGCGGTAGGCCGTGTACTCGACCTCGCCCAGGATCATGCCCTGGTTGACGAGCTTTTGGAACGGCTCGTCGGTCGAGACCACGCCCGCGTCGTAGAGCACCTTGTGCCAGAAGCGGCTGTAGAGCAGGTGGAGAACGGCGTGTTCGGCGCCGCCGACGTAGAGGTCGACCGGCATCCAGTAGCGCTCCTTCTCGGGGTCGACCAGCTGGCGGTCGTTGTCGGGGTCGAGGTAGCGGAGGTAGTACCAGCACGAGCCGGCCCACTGCGGCATTGTGTTGGTCTCGCGTCGCGCAGGCTCGCCCGTCTCGGGATCGGTCGTCTCGATCCAGGCCGTCGCGTTCGCCAGCGGGCTCTCGCCGTTGTCGGCCGGGCGGTACTCCTCCACCTCGGGCAGCGTCAGCGGCAGCACGTCCGCGGGCAGCGGCTTGGGCGCAGCCGTGCCGTCGCCGCCAGCGGGGTGGATGATGGGAATCGGCTCGCCCCAGTACCGCTGGCGGCTGAAGAGCCAGTCGCGCAGCTTGTAGTTGACCTGGCGGCGGCCGACGCCGTTGTCGTCCAGCCAGTCCAGGATGCGAGCCTTGGCAGCGGCCACGTCCAGGCCATCGAGGGTGGCGCCCGCCTCGGCGATGCCGGCCACCGGGCCTCCCGAGGCGTCCGAGTTGATGGCCGGTCCGTCGCCGGTGTAGGCCTCGCCCTCCCAGCCCGCTGGCGGCTGGACCGTGCGCACGATGGGCAGGCCATACTGCTGCGCGAAGTCCCAGTCACGCTGGTCCTGCGCAGGCACGGCCATGATGGCGCCGGTGCCGTAGGTCGCGAGCACGTAGTCGGCGATCCAGATGGGGATGTGCTTCCCGTTGACCGGGTTGACGGCGTGGGCGCCGGTGAACACGCCCGTCTTGGTCTTCTGCTCCTGACGGTCGCGCTCCGTCTTGCGTGCCGCGGCCTCGACGTAGGCCCCGACGGCCTCGGCCTGATCGTCGGTCGTGATCGAGCGGACGAGCGGGTGCTCCGGCGCCAGCACCATGAACGTGGCGCCGAAGAGCGTGTCGGGGCGCGTCGTGTAGACGCGCAGGGCCGACTCGGCGTGGCCCATCACCCGGAAATCGACCTCTGCGCCCTCGCTGCGGCCGATCCAGTTACGCTGCATCGCCTTGACAGACTCGGGCCAGTCGAGGTCGTCGAGCCCCTCCAGCAGCCGGTCGGCGTACTCCGTGATTCGGAGCATCCACTGGCGCATCGGCACCTGCACGACCGGGTGGCCGCCGATCTCGCTCTTGCCGTCCACGACCTCCTCGTTCGAAAGCACAGCCCCGAGCGCTGGGCACCAGTTGACAGGCGCGAACGCCTCGTAAGCCAGGCCCCGCTCGTAGAGCGTGAGGAAGATCCACTGCGTCCAGCGCACGTAGTCCGGGTCGGTCGTGTTGACCTCTCGGCTCCAGTCGTACGAGAACCCGAGGCGCTGCAGCTGGCGCCGGAACGTGGCCACGTTGCGTTCGGTCGTGACGCGCGGATGGATCCCCTCACGGATGGCGGCCTGCTCGGCCGGGAGGCCGAACGCGTCCCAGCCCATCGGGTGGAGCACGTTGTAGCCCTGCATCCGCTTGGCGCGCGCCACGATGTCGGTCGCCGTGTAACCCTCCGGGTGGCCCACGTGCAGGCCTGCGCCGGACGGGTACGGGAACATGTCGAGGGCGTAGAACCCTGGCTTGGACGCGTCGAAGCCATCGTCGCCAGGCCCCGGCTGGCGGAAGGTCTCGTGCTCGCGCCAGTAGGCCTGCCAGCGGGTCTCGATGTCGTCGTGGGGATAGCCTGCCATGCCGAAGGGCGGATGTCGATCAGAGCCGTCGAAGCTACGGGCCGATGCTGGGCAGGGTCTGCCTCCAGCGTAGGTCCAGCGCGTGTCTGCCCGGGGCCATTCGACGAGGCGTGTCTGTGGCCCGTCGGAGGAAAGCAAGCGGCATCCACCCACCGCAGACCGCCCGCTGGCGCTCCAGTCCAGGAAACCGCTGGCGAGGACGACCTGTCGGCACCGGCATCCGCCAGCGGGCCGTGCTCGGAGTCCCCGCCCCGCCGTCTACGGTGCCTGGTTCTCCGTCCCGCTTCCGAGCGCCAGCGGAGCGCCCTGCTCACGCGCTCCCGCCGAGCCACTTGACCTCGGCCGCGATGGCTTCATACGGACGCCCGCCGAACACCGACGCCACGGTTCGGTGCCGCTTCTCGACGGCCTTGAGGTCGGCGGGCCCGAGGGATTCGCCAGCGGACACGAGCAGCGCATCGACCTCTCGGCGGAGCGCGCTGCATGCCGTCTCGCCATCTGTGGCGCCGCCCACCTCGCCGAGAATCTTGAGCGCGTGCAGCGCCGCGTTTCGGTCCGAGGCGGCATACGGCCGGAGCTGACCGAACGACGAATCCACCAGGTCGGCATAGGTCGAGGAGGTGGCCACCAGGCGAAGCTCGCCCTCGTCGTCGAAGCGCGTCTCGGAGGGAAAGTCCTGCCCGCGCATCCGCTTCAGCGCCGCGCCCAGCCAGTCCATGCACGACATCGCGGTGAAGGGATCGTTGACGCCTGGCGAGAGGGCCCTCGCGGCGATCTCGACCAGTTCGTTGACCAGGAAGCGCGTGTCCTGGAGCGGTGTCCGGCTCTTGCCCCAGGCGAACATCTCGTTCAGGCCGCCGCAGACCGCTTCGTCCGTGTCTGGGGGCCACACCAGCATGAGGGCATCCCCTTCCGTGACGAAGTCCCCGGGGCGATACCGCAGCCGGATGAGCAGGTCGTGCTCGATGGCCGTCGCGACCATCGCATCCGTATCGATGCTCTCGATGTAGCCCGTCCCGGTGGCCTTGACACGGGCCGCGTCGTCGAAGAACTCATCGGGGACCTGTTCGGGCGAGATGTCGGCGGTCATCCCGTAGCGAGCCGTCAGCGTGACGGCCTCGTTCTGGTCAGTGGTCTCGTCCTGTCCGTATGACCGATCGGCCTCTGCGGCGTCCATCTTCGCCAGCAGCTCTCGGCCGATGCCTGCGATCACGTTCGAGACGAGAATCGACTCCGGGATGTGGTGGATGAAGTAGATCAGGACCGTGATCGACAGCAGCGCCAGCACAACGCCCGTCAGCAACGCGATATGGGGCACGAACGCGCTGAGGTCCTGGGTGTCTTCGCCTTGGGCGCGGACCGTCTGAAGCACCAGCAGGCAGTAGATGAACGTCGCGATGAAGGTCCCGAGCGTGATCTGGTTGCCCCGGTCGCGCATGAAGTTGGACAACAGCCGCGGCCCGTATTGCCCGCTGGCGTAGACCACGCTGGCGATGGTGATCGAGAACGTGACGCCTGCCACGCCGATCATCGAGCCGGCGATGGTGGACAACACCGATCGCGCACCGTCGGCTTGGCTCGGCTGCAGCCAGGGGACTCCGTCCAGCCAGTCGGCACCCAGCATTCCATCGAGCGTCGTCGTCAGGACTGCGAGAGCGGTGGCCCCCAATGCCATCAGCGACGGCAGAAACCAGTACGACGAGCGGAGGGCGTCGAGGGCCGCGAGGAGTCGGGCGTTCACGAGACGTGGAGAGGTGGAGGCTCCAACCCACCGCCTGCCGGAGGGGTTTTCCTGACGGCGCTCCCGCTGGCGATCGTTAGGTGTGTCGTCGCTTGCGGGCCATCCGTTGGTCGCTCGGCTCGCCGGGCGAGACGAACGGATGGCTCGCGACGAAGAACCGGTACTCCAGGTCGACCCCTCGGGACAGCCCGATCCGGGACGAGCGTTCCACCTTATCGTCGCGGACGCGATCGCCAGCGGACACGAACAGAGGCGGCGAGGTCAGATCGGCCCCGTGGAATGGGTTGTGTGTGGCGCTCGGGTCCTCCGCGATGGCGAGCGCCTGCGTCAACTTGCCCGGCCCATTCGTCAAGTCGACGCGCCGCTTGACGGACGGGGGCCTGCGCTCGGCCATCAAGCCCTCGCCCTCGACGGGCTCGACGGCCCGGATGAGGACGGCGCCAGCCTCGCCAGCGGGCTCCGTAACCACGTTGAGGAGCCAGTTGGTGTAGTAGACCTTGTAGACGTAGGCCGTCCCCGGTGGCCCGAACAGGTCGCGGGCGCGCCCGCGTGGCTCGATCCGTCCGTCGGGACCGAAGGTCGCCTTCCAGCCATGCATGGCGGGATCGTCGGCGAGGTAGGCTTCGGTTTCGACGATGCGGCCCGCCAGCCGACCTTCGTCGGTGTCGTGCACGAGGAGGGCGCCGAGGAGATCTCGGGCCACCGCCAGCGTGGGGCGGGCGAACCAGCCGGCGGGGAGCGGTGAGAACACTGCATCTTGGGGTCGTTCTCTGCCGTAGACGCCCTTTTCACCTCCGCGGCTCCGCCATGCGTTCTGGATTCCAACGTCTCGCCCTCGTCGCCTTGGTCGCACTCCTGAGCGTCACCGCCATGTCCAAGCTGGCGGCGTGCAGCAACGGCGACCGCTCGTACGAGACGCAACCCGCTGGCGACGGCTCGGCGCTCTTCGACGAGACGTTCGACCTGAGGAGCGGCGGCGACCTGGTCGTCGACTTCAGATCCGCAGACCTGGAGGTGCGCACGCGAGATGGCGAGGGCGCACGCGTTCGCGTCGAAGCCCGCGGCTCACGCGGCGCCGAAGCCTTCGAGCGGTCTCAGTTCTCGGCCACCGGTGACGGCGACCGGCTCCTGCTGGCGACGGAGCAGGATCGGCGGGGGATGACGCGAGGCAGCTTCCAGGTCATCGTCGAAGCCCCGCGCGACATGTCGGTCACCATCGATGTCGGCTCCGGCGAGGTCGAGATCACCGACATCGAGGGCGAACTCGTCGTCGACACGGGATCTGGCGACGTGGAGGTCGGCTCCGTCGGAGGAGATGTTCAGATCGAGACCGGCTCAGGAGAGGTCGAGGTCGGGACGGTCGGCGGTCGCGTGGCCGTGTCGACAGGCTCCGGGGACATCGACCTGACCACGCTGGGCAAGGACCCGGTGAGCCTCCGGACGGGGTCGGGGGAGATCGAACTAACGCTTGAGAAGGGAGCAGGCTTCGACCTCGCGATCTCCACGGGCTCCGGCGAGATCGAGATCGACCGCGATCTGGACTTCTCCGGCAGCGTCCGTGAGCGGGACGCCGGCGGTACGATCGGCGGCGGAGGTGCGGACCTGCGCGTGCGCACCGGAAGCGGCGACGTGTCCATCCGAACTCGGTAGCGTGATGTCCACCATCCGCACCTCCGATCCCGCCTTCACCCTCTTTACCGGAGCCTTGGTCGCCGCGCTTGCGGTGCACTGGTTCCTCCGCGGGGAGTCCCTGGACCACTCGGCGCTCCGCACCTGGCTGGTCGCTGGCCAGTTCGTACTCGGCTCGGGCGTGTTCGCGCTCGGCTGGCGTCAACGATCGAGGGTATCCAGCGCGGACGCCTAGCGCCCTACGCCCGCCGCCAGCGCGGCACAGGCCGTCGCGATATCCGGACGTGAAGGCCTCATGGCCCGGTCCACACATCGGCAAGCCATCTCGCTCTAGGCCCGTGAACATGGACGACCCTCTTCCCCCTGGTCAAATCTCCCGGACCACGTTCCCACGGTTTGGGATGCCTCCCTTCGCGCGTCGATTCCCGACCACCCTGGACCGCGTCGACATTCGCATCACGGGCGATGTTCGCCAGCCGATGACTCTCGGACCCGACCTCGCCGACGTCTCGCGCAGCCAGAACGTATCCGACTTCCACTGCGTCACGACCTGGTCCGTCCGAGGGCTCCGATGGGAGGGCATCCGATTCTGTGACCTCTTCGATGACATCTTGGTGCCCCAGGCTGGTGCTCCGCCCGACGCTGACCTCATCGTATTCAGGGGCCAAGACGGCTACCGCGCTGCACTCCCGCTGGCGGACCTCCGCGCACCAGATGTCCTCCTCGCTGATCGTCTCGACGGACAGCCGCTATCCGTCGCGCACGGCGCTCCGATCCGACTGGTCGCCCCTGCGCACTACGGCTACAAGTCGGTCAAGCACCTCCGTGAGATTCGCGTCGTGGCGGACGGGAGCGGATACCGGGAGATCGGACCGGGATTCCTCACCCATCCGAGGGGCCGGGTTGCCCTAGAGGAGCGCAGTCGGTCGGTACGGCCGAGGCTCCTCCGGTGGCTCTACCGGCCCATGATCCCGTGGGTCGCGGCTCGGTTCGGCCGTTCCCTCCGCGAGTGGGAGGCCGGGCGGAAAGCATCGTAATCCGCTCAGTCGCTCGCCTCACGGCACCCTGCCGACGCTCGCCGCCAGCGCAGCGCGAGCGGCATCCGAGTTCGTAGTGGGCGTCTCGCAGGCGTGATCGCGGCAGACATAGGCCGTCGCTCGTCCGTCTTGGGACTCCTGGGCGGCTGTGAACGGCGCCAGCAGGGCGAGCCGGGCCTCTCCCGTTCCCGGCGTGCGCAGCGCCACCACCGCGTGTGGTGCGTACACCGAGCGCACCGCCGCCAGCAGGGCGTGGGTGTCCGACGCTCCGCGCTCTCCCGCGAGCACGATCTCCTGGGACGGCCCGTGGGCGAACGCGGCGGCCGCCATCAGGTGCGTAAAGCCAGACGGGTGCTTCCGGACTGTCTCGGGCACGCGGAGGCCACGGTAGGCCGCATCCGTCAGGTCCGAGTCGCCGGTGAGCGCCGCCAGACGGAGCCCGTTCAGTACCGCGACGCTGTTGCCCGCGGGGAGCGCGCCGTCGTCGAGGGCCCGCTGGCGCACGATCAGGTCGGGCGCGTCCTCGGGCGAGAGGAAGTAGCCGCCCTCCGGGTTCTCGAACCGCTCCCTCATCTGCCCATGCAGGCGGAGGGCCGCCTCCAGGTGCGCCTCGTCGAACTCGGTCTGGTAGAGTTCGACGAGGCCCCAGACCAGGAAGGCGTAGTCGTCCAGGAGACCTGGAATGGCGGCCTTGCCCTCGCGGTAGCGGTGGAGGAGCCCGTCCTCGGTGCGCATCGTGCCGAGGAGGAACGCGACCGCCTGCCTCGCGGCCTCCGCGTAGTCCGAACGGCCGAACACGCGCCCGGCGACGGCGAGCGCCGCGACGGCGAGTCCGTTCCAGTCCGTCAGCACCTTGTCGTCCAGCAGCGGGCGCGGGCGCTGCTCGCGCGTTTCCAGGAGCCGCTGGCGGATGCTCGCCAGCCGATCCCGCGCGTCGGAAACGTCGAGATCGAGGCGCTGCGCCGCCGTCGCCAGCGGGTCGGCCTCGGCCAGGTCTGGCGCCGGCAGGTGGAGCACGTTGGCGCCGGTCCGCTGGCGTGTAGCCTCGTCGAGGTAGTTGCCCTCGCGCGTCGCGCCCCAGACGGCGGCAGCGAGCGTGGCGTCCTCTGGGCCGAGCACGTCTGCCAGTTCTCGGGGCGTCCAGACGTAGAAGGCGCCTTCCTCCCGGTGGCCATCGGCGTCGAGGGAGTCGGCGTCCTCGGCGGAGTACAGGCCGCCAGCAGGAGATCGCAGGTCTCGGAGGACATAGTCGAGCGTGGACTCGGCCGCCTCGCGGAGGTCGGGCGCTCCGGTGGCGAGATGCCCCTCGGCGCAGGCGAGCGAGTAGAGCGCCTGGTCGTAGAGCATCTTTTCGAAGTGCGGCAGCAGCCACGTCCGGTCCGTCGAGTAGCGGTGCAGCCCGCCGCCGACGTGGTCGAACACGCCTCCGCGACGAATCGCGCGCAGTGTGGCAACGGCCATGCCCGTCAGGTCCGTCTCGCCCGTCACCGCAGCTCGGCGAAGCAGGAAGAGCGCGTGGTGGGGCGTCGGGAACTTGGGCGCGAACCCGAAGCCGGCGTGCTCCGCGTCGAACCGCTGGCGCAGCGCCTCGGCGGCTGCGGACACATCGGCCTCAC